>DAHUXX010000057.1 GCA_027306955.1 Acetobacteraceae bacterium
GCGATGCCGAGGATGCGCAATGCTCTCAGTCCTGCCTTGGCGCTCCCGGCGGGGTGGCGGAGGCGTGACGCAGGCCGGTGGTGAGGTAGTCCCAGCCCGTCACCAGCGTCAGCAGGGCAGCGATCCAGAGCATGCCCTCGCCGATGAAGGACATCGGCAGGAAGCCCAGGTGCAGCAGCACCGCCGTCGGCTGGCCCGCGAGCAGCGTGCCGAGCGCGCCCATCTGAAAGCCGGTCTTCCATTTCGCGAGCTTCGTCACCGGCAGGCGGGCGCGGATCTCGGCAAGGTATTCGCGCAGGCCCGAGACCAGGATCTCGCGCAGCATGATGACCACGGCAGGATAGAGGCCCGCGGCCGAGAGCTGGCCGGTGCCGACCAGCATCATCAGCGCGGCGCCGACCAGGAGCTTGTCGGCGATCGGGTCCAGCATGCGGCCAAGATCGGAGGTCTGGCGCCAGTCGCGCGCGAGCTTGCCGTCGAAATAGTCGGTGATGGCCGCGGCGGTGAACAGCAGGCAGGCTGCGAGATGCGCGCCCGGCGAACTGAGCGCGGCGAGCACCACCAGCGCCGGGATCACGGCGATCCGCGACAGTGTGAGGACGTTCGGCAGGTCCGTCAGCATGGATTGCCGGTATAGACCGGGCGACCGCCCGCAGGGAAACGGGTCGGGAGCCGCGCGGGGGCATTCGCCCGGGTGGATCGCGCAGGGGTCGCCTGGGCGCGGCGAACATGCCAGCATTCGGGATGACGTAAGCGCGACGCCCGGACGTTGCACACGCGAGCGGTGAAAAGGGTCATGATCAGCGGAAACACGCGCTTCATCGCGCATCTTGGCTATCCGACGACCACCTTCAAGGCGCCGATGATCTACAACCCCTATTTCGAGAACATCGGGCTCGACGCGATTGTGGTGCCGATGGGGGTGGACAGCGAGGCCTATTCCGCGCTGCTGCGACCCTTGTTCTCGGCGCGCAACATCATCGGCGCGCTGGTGACCATGCCGCTCAAGATCCCGACGATCGGACTGGTGGACGAGGTCTCGCCCACCGCGCGGATCGCGGGCGCGGCCAACGCGGTGAAGCGGCTGGCGGACGGGCGGCTTGCGGCGGACATGTTTGATGGCGAGGGATTCACACGCGGTGTGCGGCGGCATGGCCGCGCCATCGCGGGAGCCTCGGTGCTGGTGGTCGGGTCCGGCGGCGTCGGATCGGCGATCGCGGCGTCGCTCGCCATGGCCGGTGCGGGCCGCCTCGCCCTCTATGATGCGAACGCGGCGAGCGCGGAGGCGCTGGCCGGGCGGATCGCGGCCCATTATCCGACGCTCGCGCTTCGGACGGGGAGCAACGACCCCGCGGGCTTCGACATCGTGGTCAACGCCACGCCACTCGGCATGCGCGAGGACGATCCACTGCCATTCGATCCCACGCGGCTCGGTGCCGCGACTTTCGTCGGCGAGGTGGTGATGAAGACGGAGCACACCAGGCTGCTTCGCGCGGCGCTGGCGCGCGGCTGCGCGGTGCAGGTGGGAACCGACATGCTGTTCGAACAGATCCCGGCCTATCTCGACTTCTTCGGCCTGCCGGTGACGACCGCCGAAACTCTGCGGGCGCTGGCGCGCATCGCGTACTGACGCGAAACAGGTTGATCGAAATCAAGGCGGCCTTCAGGCCCGTGTTATAGTGATGCTGTCATTCCGATCACCGGGAGGAACCCAATGTCCCATTCAGCGCATCAAGCCGCGACGCATCGTCGTGCGCGCGAAGAAGATCTTACCCCCGCCATGATCGAGGAGTTTCGTACACGCCTGCTGGCGATGAAGGCGGAACTCGTGCACCGGATTCATGCCGAGCCGCCGGCGGCGCCGCGCGCCGCGCGCGAAGGCGATCTCGCCGACCAGGCCAATGCCGACCTCGATTTCGAGCAGGAGGCGGAGGAGCGGCGGCGCGAACATCGCGAGCTTGCCGAAATCGAGCAGGCTCTGGCGCGGATCGAGAACGGCACCTACGGGATCTGTGCCGTGACCGGCGAGCCGATCGGGCTGCGGCGCCTGCACGCGAACCCGACGGCCACCTTGTCCCTCGCGGCGCAGGAGCAGCGCGAGAGCCGCGCCGGGCGCTGAGCCGCCGCGTCAGGCGGTGGCGAGCACCGTGGCCGCATCTTCCGTTCCATCACAGAACGGCGGCGTGGACGAAGTTGCTGACCACGTCGAGCCGCTCGCCGTGCCAGGGGTCGGGCACGCGGCAGTTGGTGAGGTAGGCGAAGGACACACCTGACTCGGGATCGCCCCAGCAATAGGAACTGCCCACGCCGCCGTGTCCGAATGTGGTGGGCGAGGCGAAGCTGCCGAGACCGCGGATGGTGGGCGCCGTTCCGCGAAGATGCGGACCGAGGCCGCGGTGCATCGCCGTGCCCATGGATCCATCCACCATGTCGCCGGTCCAGTCGCGGATGGCGTAGGCAAGGGTGCGCGGGCCGGCGAAACGTTTCCTGCCGAGTGTGCCGCCGCCGATCAGCGCCTGGTAAAATGCGGCCATGCCCGCAGCGGTGGCGTAGCCGCCGCCGCCGGGAATCCCTGCGCTTCGCCGGGCGGCCGTGTTCGCCTCCGCGAGCAGGCGGGGACCGTTTTCGCCCGGCTCGTGCATGTCCGCGGCACGGGCGTGCAGCTTCGGCGCGAGGCCGACATGGATCGTGTTCTCGAGGCCTAGCCGGCGCAGCACGCGATCGCGGATCACGTCGTGGAAGTCCTTCCCGGTCAGCGCCTCCATCAGCACCGCCGCTGTCCAGTGCGCGGAGGCGCCGTGGTAATGGACGCGCGAGCCGGGCGTCCATTCCAACGTGAAGTCGCACACCGCCTCGCGCAAGAGGGTATGATCCTGCCAAGCGGCCTGCGGCACCTCCGCCGAGGGGAAGCCTCCGCGATGGGTGAGCAGTTGCAGTACTGTGACTTCGCCCTTGCCGTTGCGGGCGAACTGCGGGACGTGCTTCGCCACCGGATCGGTGAACCGGAACAGGCCCTCCTCGGCCAGCGCCCAGAGCGCCGCGGCGGTCACCACCTTGGTGTTGGAATAGAGCAGCCACAGCGTCTCGGGCGAGGCCTTGCGGCCCTGGGCGGCGTTGCCGAACACTCCCAGCCGCGCCAGCCTACCGTGCCGCGCGATCGCGAAGCTGGCGCCGGGGTACATGCCGTCCGCGATGTGCTTCTCGATCAGCCGCTCCAGGGCCGCGATCGGTTCCTCGCGCAGGCCCGCGTCCTTGAGGCTCGTTTTCGGCAGCACGGTGTCGGCCATCGTCCCCTCTCCTCCCGGCGTGGGCGACCATCTTGCACCCCAGCCGCGAATCCGCCAGCCTCCGGTCAATCCAAGGGGGAAACGATGATGCGCAAGACGCTTCTTGCCGCCTGCGCGCTGGTGGCCGCGGGTTTCTTCGCCGCCGCCCACGCCGCCGACAAACACGTTCAGCTCAAGCTGTCGCATTGGGTACCGCCGTCGCATCCGTTGCAGGCGGCGATCCAGGACTGGGCCAACTCGATCAGGAAGGACTCTGGCGGCACCATAACCTCCGTCATCTTCCCGGCCGAGCAGCTCGGCAAGGCGTTCGACCATTACGACATGGCGCGCGACGGGATCGCCGATGTCGCCTTCGTCAATCCCGGCTATCAACCCGGGCGCTTTCCCATCATTGCCGCGGGCGAGCTGCCGTTCCTGTTCAAGGACGGGCACACCGGCAGCGAGGCGCTGGACGCCTGGTACCGCCAATACGCCGCGCGCGAGATGCCGGACGTGCATTTCTGCCTCGCCTTCGTGCATGACCCCGGCACGTTGCACTCGCGCGTGAAGATTACCGTGCCGAACGACATCAGGGGGCTGAAGCTGCGCCCCGCCGATGGCACGCTCGGAACGTGGGTGACGGATCTCGGCGGCACCAACATCCAGGCTTCGGCGCCGGCGGCGCGCGACGTGCTGGCGCGCGGGGTCGCTGACGGCATCTTCTTCCCCTGGGGCTCAACGGTGCTGTTCGGCATCGACAAGGTGGTGAAGTACTCGATCGACGTGCCGATGTACGTCTCGACGTTCGTGTGGGTGATGAACAAGGCGCGCTATGACTCGCTGGCACCCGATCAGAAGAAGGTGATCGACAATCATTGCACCACCGCCTGGGCCGAGCGCTTCGCAGGACCGTGGGCGGATTTCGAGCACGCCGGCCGCGCCAAGATGGCGGCCGAGCCCGGCCACGTCATGACGGAGCTGACGCCGGCGCAGCTCACGCTCTGGCAGCAATCCGCGCTGCCGCTGCACAGGGCCTGGGCCTCGGCGGTGCGCCGGAAGGGGCTGGATCCCAGCAAGGTCTGGGCCGGTCTGCAGGAGGCGATCGCCAAGTACCACGCCGGCTATGCAAACTGACGACGCCGCGGAGCGCGCGGCGTGAAGTCGGCTGCCGATCTCGTCATTATCGCGGCGGAGCGTTTCGCCGCCGGCCTCCTGGCGCTGGTCACGGTGCTGACCTTCGTCTCCGTCGCGCTGCGCTACGTGTTCCACTGGGCGATCCCGGACTCCTATGACTATTCGCGCCTGCTGCTTGGCATCCTGATCTTCTGGGGGATCGCGGTGACGGGGTTCCGCGGCGAGCACATCACGGTCGAGCTGCTCTACAACGCGCTGCCGCCGCGGATGCGGCGCGGGCTCGACCTGCTGGGCACGCTGTTCACGCTCGGCTGCATGACGGCCTTCGCGCGCGCCATGGGGCTCAAGGTGCTGGATGTGCGCGCGAGCGGGGAATCGACGTTCGATACGCATACGCCGATCTGGCCCTTCTACCTCGTCGCCTGGGCCGGCATCGCGGGTTCGGTGCTGCTGCTGCTGATCCGCCTGGCGCGGCAGTTGCGCGGCGCCGGGCGCGACGAGACGCCGGCCGCGACCCATTGATGGACGCCTCGGTCGTCGCCATCGGCGGGTTCGTCCTGCTTTTCACGCTGATGCTGCTGCGCATGCCCGTCGGGCTCGCCATGGGCACCGTGGGCGTCGTGGGCTTCGGCGTGATGTCCGGGTTCGGGCCCGCGCTGCACGTACTCGCGGAATCGCCGATCCGCACGGCGACGGATGCCGGCTTCGCGGTGATCCCGCTGTTCCTGCTGATGGGCACGATCGCCTCCGCTTCCGGCATGAGTGCCGAGCTGTTCCACGCGGCGAACGCGTTCCTCGGGCACCGGCGCGGCGGGCTCGGCATGGCGACGATCGCCGCCTGTGCCGGCTTCGCCGCGATCTCCGGCAGTTCCGTCGCCACCGCCGCGACGTTCTCCGCCGTCGCCTACCCGGAGATGCGGCGCTACAACTACCCGCAATCCTTCTCCACCGGCGTGATCGCGGCGGGCGGCACGCTGGGCTCCATCCTGCCGCCCTCGATTGTGCTCGCGGTCTATTCGCTCATCACCGAGCAGGACGTGGGCAAGCTCTACATCGCGGGCATCATCCCCGGCCTGCTCGCGATCGCGATGTATCTCGCGACCATCACCGTGATCGGGGTCGTGCGCCCCGGGTTCCTGCCGCGCGGCGAGCGCGCTAGCTGGGCGGCGCGGTTCTCGGCGGTGCGCGGCGTGTGGGCGATCTCGCTGCTGTTTCTGTTCGTCATCGGCGGCATGTATGGCGGCGCGTTCACACCGACCGAGGCGGCGGCGATGGGCGCGGGCGGTGCCTGGCTCATCGCGGTGGCGCGGCGGCGACTCTCTTTCGTGCAGACGCTCGACTGCCTGCTGCGAGCGGTACGCACCTCGGCGGCGATCTTCGCGATCCTGATCGGCGCGCTGCTCTTCGGCTATTTCCTCACCATTACGCAGACACCGCAGGAGGTGACGCGGTTCCTCACGGGGCTGGGTCTGGGCCGCTACGGCGTGCTCGCGCTCATCATGCTGATGTACCTGGTGCTGGGCTGCGTGATGGATGCGATGGCGATGATCATCCTCACCATCCCCATCATCTTCCCGGTGATCACTTCCCTGGGCTTCGACCCGATCTGGTTCGGCATCATCATCGTCATGACGGTGGAACTCGGGCTCATTCACCCGCCGGTGGGGATGAACGTGTTCGTCATCAAGTCCGTGGTGCGGGACGTGAAGATCGGCACAGTGTTCATCGGCGTCATCCCGTTCGTGATCACGGATATCCTGCGTCTGATCATCCTGATATCCTTTCCCATCCTGTCCACTTGGCTGCCGTCTCATATGTGACATGGTGCATATGCGAGAGTGGCCGCCGTAGCGAGAAGACGATGTCCCTGGTCGAGGATCTGCGCGGCGCCATCGGCGCCAACGGCGTCGTGGCCGGCGGCGAAGCCGAGCCCAAGCATCTCGGCGACTGGCACGTGTCGATGCGCCAGGGCGAGCTGCCGGCCGCCGTCGTCTATCCCACGAGCGCGGCCGAGGTGGCTGCGGTGTTGCGCTATTGCAACGAGCACGGCATCGCCGTGGTGCCACAGGGCGGGCTCACCGGCCTGCTCGGGGGGGCGACGCCGACCGGGGGTTCGGTCGCGCTGTCGCTCGCGCGGATGCGGCGGATCGAGGCGGTGGACGTGGCGGGTGCCACGCTGACCGCGGAGGCCGGTGTGCCGCTGCAGGCGATCCAGGAAGCCGCCGACGCAGCGGGGATGCTGTTCGGCCTCGATATCGGCTCGCGCGGCACCTGCACGATCGGCGGCAATGCCTCGACCAATGCTGGCGGCAACCGCGTGCTGCGCTATGGCATGGCGCGGGAGATGATCCTGGGGCTCGAGGCGGTGCTGGCGGACGGGACCATCCTTTCCAGCCTCAACACGATGCTGAAGAACAACGCCGGCTATGACCTCAAGCAGCTTTTCATCGGCTCGGAAGGTACGCTCGGGGTGATCACCAAGGTGGTGGTGCGGCTCCATCCAAAGCCGTCGAGCCTGGCAACCGCCTTCGTTGCGCTGGCGTCGCACGAGGCGCTGCTGGAATTCCTCGGCCGCGCGCGGCGGGAACTGGCCTCCACGCTCGCGGCATTCGAGGCACTGTGGCCGGACTTCTATCATCTCGCTACGCATGAGCACGGCTGCCGCGCGCCGCTGCCGGAGGGGGCGGCCTGCTACGTGCTAATGGAGGCGATGGGCACTGACCAGGCGCGCGATGACGCGACCTTCGCGGGCCTGATCGAGCGCGCCCTCGTGGACGGGACGGCGAGCGACGCCGTTATCGCGCAGAACCTGCGCGAGGGGCGGGAGATGTGGAGCCTGCGTGATTCCGTCGCCGAGTTTCCGCGTACCTTTCCGCATGTCGGCTTCGACGTCTCGGTGCCGATCGCGACCGTGGAGCGCTTCATGGCGGAGACGCGCCGCGCGATTGACGCGCTGCATCAGGGCGTGCCGATCCTGTGGTTCGGGCATCTCGCGGACAGCAACCTGCACATCTGCGTGCGGTTGCAGGAGGACGGGCCGGGCAAGAAGGCGATCGACGCCGCGGTCTATGGCTGCGTGAAGGCGGTGGGCGGCTCGGTCTCGGCCGAGCACGGGATCGGAATCCTGAAGAAGCCGTATCTCGGCTACACGCGCTCACCCGCGGAGATGGAGGCCATGCGCCGACTCAAGGCGGCATTCGACCCCAAAGGCATTCTCAATCCGGGCAAGGTCTTCTGAGAAACCGGCTCGCGCCGGGAGCGGCGTCGTCAGGTCGCACCCGGGTTGGGTTTCGCGGCGGGCAAGCCGTGCGGAGAAGCGGGGACTACAGCCCGAAGTTGAATCGCACCATCAGGACGTTGTCGTCGTAGTTGCCGCTGCTCGCGGTCTTCGTCACGTGGTCGAAACTACCGACGATATGCAAATTGCGGTTGGTCAGCCAGGTCACCGAAGCGCCGCCGCCGACGAAGACGGCAGTGCCACCACCGTGATTGTAGGCGAGATTGTCATACGTGGCGTTGGCGCTGAGCAGCACGTCACGCCGCAGTTCGTGATCGACGGAGAGGCTGGCGCTGGTCAGGGTGTAGCTGACGAAGCCTTCCTCTGCGGCGTCCTCGATGCGGCGGTCGAGCGTGCCGGTGAAGGTGGTCAGGCCCGTGGGCTGCCAGACGATCTTGACCTCGGCGACAGGGGCGACGTCGCTGCCATAGGTGGAGCTCGCGTAGCTGCGGGCTTGCACGCCGGCAAGGGCGCTGATGTTCCAGACTGCGGAGGGGGCGAGGTTAAAGCCGGCGAGCAGCGTCACGCCGTGGCTGTCGGTGCTGGGAACGCCGGCGGGAGCCTCGGTGTGGCGGATCTCGGTCTCGCGCAGAGCGAGCACCAGGCTGCGCAGGGGGGCCACCTCGTAGCGCAGGGTGAGCGAGGACTGGAATTCGACGCGGTCGCGCAGCGCCTGCGAGGTGGGCACGCCGGCGATGCTCACGTTCTGGAAACGATAATTGCTGACGGTGAATGCGGGGATGAACGTGAAGCGCCCGGAATGGAGCGTGGCGTCGGTGCGCACCGTGTCCACGGTGAAGGCGCCCGGCGCGTCGAGCTGGGGTGAGTCGAGCGTGCGGGCGGTCTGATTGAGGGAGAGGTGCGAATAGGCGGCGGTGATGCGGTCGCGCCCGATATCGAGGGCGCCGCCGATGGCTGCGGTCCAGTCCGTGTAGCCTTGCCGCGACTGGGCGGGGTAACGGTGATCGTTGACCGAGAAATAGGCGCCGAGCGCGTTGCGCGACCAGAGCGAGTTGGCGGCGATGGAGGCGCCGGTGTCGAACAGGGCGGAGCCCTTGCCGCGTGGGGCGCCGGTCGTGTTGTTGTCGTAGCCGACGCCCTCGCCGAGGCGCGGCTGGATCAGGAAGCCACCGGCGCGCACACCCTGGTAGTCGGTTTCGGGGCGGGCGCGGGTGAGGACGGTGACACCGATATTGTCGCCTGGGCCGAACAGGCCCTGAGGAAAGAGCTCGCTGAGGTACTGGGCGCGGGCGCCGGTCAGGACGAAGCCGAGGGCCGCCACGCCGGCAGAGCCAAAGAGGGCGAGACGCAATCTGCGTTGCGAATTGCGACGATAATTTCGGAAAATCCGCCGCCGCTTCATGCCCGGCCCCGGCGTCGCGCGCGAATCCGAGGAAAAATGCGATGATTCCCCGAATCGGCGAATCTCTGCTTAGTGGAACGCCGGTTGCTGTGCGCCAAGGAACGCCAGATCCCGATGAGAGAGACTTGGTCTGTTCCGGAGCGCGGCCCACGAGGGAGGCGCGGTGACTGGCGGGAGCGAAGGGGTGAAGAAGTTGCCAGCGTTGCGTCCGCCGTCGTGCCCCTTGCACGGCTGCCCGGCAGAAACACCGCGTGGAGCGGTCGCATGCCCGCGGGAAGAAAGGTGCCCGTTGCCTCGGCGCGGCCCGCCTGAGCCTCGCGGCGCACGGTTCGGCTGATGTCGGTCACCCATCCCGGCGACTTGCCCGTTCCCGAAAGCACCAGGCCGCTGCGCGCAATCGATTCCGTCTCGCCGTGGATGGTGTTCGACGTGCTGCGGCGGCGGAAGATCACCTTCGCCGTCGTTGCCTCGCTGGTGCTGGCGGGCGGCATCATGTTCGTCATGCGCATCGTGCCGCAGTACGAGACGCGGGCGCTGGTGCTGGTCGACACCCGCAAGAACACGCTCTCCGACCTGCAGGCAATTTCGACCGGCGCGCTGCAATCCGACGCGGTGCAGGTGCTCACGCAGGTCGACATCATCCGCTCGCCGTCGCTCGCGGAGCAAGTGGCGAGCCAGCTCGACCTGGCCGATACGCCGGAATTCAAGAGCGCAATCAGCGGTCCGCCCGGCCTGCTGCAGCGCCTGATGCAACGCGTGTCCGACATACTGGGGTACAAGCCGCGACCGCATCCCGCGCTGACGAAGGCCCAGCGTACCCAGTTGGCTGCCAGCATCCTGCTCAACGACAAACTCTCCGTCATCAACGACGGCCGCTCCTATGTCATCGGGCTCCAGGTCCGGGCCCTGGATCCCGCCCTCGCCGCGCGCATCGCGAATGCCTATGCGCACGTCTATCTGAACTTCAACCGCGCTCTTAAGGAACGCGCCATAACCCGTGCTGATGCTTGGCTAGCCGAGCGGGTCGCGCCGCTGCAAGACAAGCTGAAGGCCGCCGAGGCGGCGATCGCCAATTTCCGCGAGGCGCACGGGCTGATTGCGGATCGCTCCACCACCGGGAACAACCAGGGGCGCGTGACGGTGGCCGGCCAGCAACTCGCGCAGATCAACGCGGTGCTCGTGAGGGCGACGAGCGAGCGGGTGCAGAAGGAGACCAGCCTCGCCCAGATCGAGGCGGCGCAGAAAGGGAATGGGGACCTCAACAGCGTGCCCGAGGTGGTCGCCTCGCCGCTGATCCAACGCCTGCTGGCGCAGCAGGCGGAGATCGCCGCGCGCATCGCCGATCTGCGCACGACCCAGCTCGCGGCCAGCCCGCAGCTCGTTGCGCTGCGCGCGCAGGAGGACGCGATCGGCGGGCGCATCAACACCGAGATCGGCAAGATAGTCGGCTCGATCCGCACCGAGGCCGAGGCGGCCACGGCCCGCGAGACTTCGCTAAGGCAGCGCCTGGCAGCGGCCGAAGCGCGGGTCGCGCAGCAGAACAAGGCGGAGATCGAGCTGCGTGCCCTGGAGAGCGAGGCCACAGCGGCACGGCGCGTCTACATCGACACGCTGAACAAGG
Organism: Acetobacteraceae bacterium; assembly: GCA_027306955.1. Classification (GTDB taxonomy): domain Bacteria; phylum Pseudomonadota; class Alphaproteobacteria; order Acetobacterales; family Acetobacteraceae; genus JAJXXT01. Next base: position 10,662 of record DAHUXX010000057.1, read on the forward strand.
CCGAGCAGACCAGCAACGAGCGCAACATCCAGCAGCCGGACGCGGAGCTGATCTCGCTCGCCGCGGTGCCGCTCTCGCCGGCGCCGCCGACGCGCATGGAGTACGGGATGATCGTGGCCCTCGCGGCGATCGTGCTCGGTGTCGTCGCCGCCTTCCTGCGCGAGCGGCTGGAGCGCGGCTTCCGCAGCGCCGAGCAGCTCGAGGAGGAGACCGGCCTGCCCACGATCGGGTTCCTGCCGGTCGCGCGCAAGCCGGAGGCGGCGCTGGCGATGGAGGAGCAGCGCTCCCCCTATGTCGAGGCGATCAACGCGGTGCGCGGCTCGCTCTTGATGTCGGACGCAGCCGGGCACCCGCGCGTCGTGCTCATCACCTCCGCGCTGCCACGCGAGGGCAAGACCTTCTTCGCCGTCTCGCTTGCCCGCTCGGTGGCGCTGGCGGGTGGGCGCAGCCTGCTGAGCGATGCGGATCTGCGTCGCCCCTCGGTGGCCCGCACCGCGGGCATCACCGTGCAGTCCAGCCTCAACGCGCTGGTGGGCACCGGCGGCGACCATGACGCGATGCTCGACCGGCTGATCCAGCGTGACGACGTAACGCAGCTCGACATCATCCCGGCGGAGGGCAACGGCAACAACGTCCAGGACCTGGTGACTTCGGACGCGCTGCGCGGCTTGGTGGACGCGGCGCGCACCCGCTACGACCTGGTGGTGATCGACGCGCCGCCGGTGCTCGCCTTCGTCGATGCGCGGGTGCTGGCGACGGTGGCGGACGCGACGGTCATGGTGGTGAAGTGGCGCGACACGCCGCGCACCATGGTCTCGGGCGCGCTCAAGATGCTGCGCGGCTTCGGTACCAGGGTCGCGGGCACGGTGCTGACCCAGGCGGATCTGCGCGCGCTGACCGCCAACGAGGGCAGTCACGCCTATCTCTACCGGAACTACGGCAGCTACTACCAATAACCAACGGCCCAAAACCATCGGCTGGGTGCGGGACTGAGGGCGGGCCCCGATGCATGTGACGTTGTTCGGCTTCATCCTGCTGCCGCTCTGCGTGCTGTGGTTTCCCCGGCCGGAGCGACTGCTGGTGCTGATCCTCGTCATGGGAGTCTTCGGCGCTGCGACGCCGGTGGTGATCGGGTCGCTGGGCCTGCCGCCGATGGCGCCGCCGGCGGTGATGTTCGTCCTCTACGTCATTTTCCAGGCCGGGTTCGGCGTGCAGTTCGAGGGTGCGCGCACGGCGCTGCGCACCCTGGAACCCTATCTCCTGGCCGTCGGCTATGGCCTGTTGTCGGCATACGTGATGCCGCGGGTCTTCGCCCACGCGGTGCAGGTCTGGCCGCAGAAGGAGAGCATTTTTTTCGGTACGGTGCCGCTGGTGCCGGGGCTCGGGAATGTCACGCAGAGCTTCTATCTGGTGATGGACGGTTCGGTGCTGCTCGCGGCCACGCTCTACCTCGCGCGCCGCGAGGTCGATCTCATGAAGCTGATTCAGGTCTATCTCTGGTGCGGCGCGCTCGCGATCGTCTTCGCCTTCTGGCAGCTTGCGCACAGGGTCGGCGGCGTCTGGTTCCCCTACGCCTACATCTCCAACAATCCAGGCTTCGCCCTGCTCAATAACGAGTCGCTCGGCTTCGTGCCGCGTATCAACGGCTCGTTCGTCGAGCCGTCGGATCTCGCGCACTACCTCTCGGGCCTGGTGTTCGCGAGCGGCTGGCTGGTGCTGCGCGGCTTTCCCTCGCGGCTGGCGCGCTTCGTATTGGTTGGCGGTGCGATCGCGATGGTGGTCTCGACGTCGACCACGGGCATCGCGATGCTGGTGCTGGGTGGTGCCTTCAGCGCGATGATCCCGCTGCTGCGTCAGCGCACGATCGTCGCGCGCCGCGTCCTGCACGCCGGCGTGCCGCTGGTGCTCGGCCTGGTGGTCACGGCGGCCGTTGTGATCGCCCTCAAGCCCAGTGTCGGGCGCTCGCTGTCGGTCGTCTATACCTCGACGCTGGCGAAGCAGCAGTCGTCGAGCTTCGTGGATCGCACGACCATGGACCTCGATGCGCTGGCAACGGTATTTCCGACCTTCGGGTTCGGGACCGGCTGGGGTAGTTTCCGATCCTCGAGCCTGCTTCCCGGCACGCTCGCGGGGCTGGGCGCCTGGGGCACGGCGCTGGTGTTCTGGTTCGTGCTGCGCGTGGTCAAGCTGTTGCGCCGCGCCCGCCGCGTCGCCGAGAGCGGCGCGGCCGCGGTCAACGCCCGCGAGGTCTGGACGATCGAGGCCGCGCGCGCCGCGTGCGCCGGCACGGTGCTGGCGGCCCTGATTTCGGCCCCGGAGATCATCGATCTGGATTTCTACGTGCTGCTGGCGGTCCTGATCGCCGCTTGCGTGCGTGTCGCAGTACTCGACCGCGCCGTGATCCTGCCCGTTTCTCGCGCCGTCCCGGCGTGACGGAGGAGATCGCGATCAACGCGCGCTTTCTCGCGCAGCCCACGACGGGTGTGCAGCGTTTTGCGTGCGAAATGACGGCCGCGATCGGGCGCCTTGGGAAAAAGCCGAGGCTGCTGGGCCCGGCCGACGCCCTTCTGCCGGACGAATGGAAGGCGCAGGGCTGCCGGCTCGAGACGCATGCGCGCGCGACGGGGCAGGGCGGGGAACAGTTCGTGCTGCCGCGCGCGGCCAGCGGCGCGATGCTGGTCAATCTCGCGAACACCGCGCCGCTGCTCCGCCGCCGCCAGCTCCTGGTGATCCACGATGCCGGCGTGTTCGCAACACCCGAGGCGTATACTCTGCGGTTCCGCGCCTGGTACCGGCTGCTGCATCTTGGGTTGGCGCGGCGCGGCGCAGCAATCGCGACCGTCTCGGAGTTTTCACGCGGCGAGATCGAACGCCATCTCGGCGTGCCGCGCGAGCGTGTCGCGGTGCTGGGCGAAGGCGCGGAGCACATCCTGCGCGCGGGACCGGCGCGGCCGCCGCTGCCCCCCGGCAGTTACGCGCTCGCCGTCGGCACACCGGCGGCGCACAAGAATCTCGGGGTACTGGAGGCCACCGCGGCGATGCTGCGCACGCGCGGGCTCGATCTTGTCGCGACCGGCGGCGTGGCGAGCGGCGTCTTTGGCGGGGCATCGTGGCCCGGCGCCGTCCGCCCGCTCGGTCGCGTGGACGACGCGACCCTCGCCGCCCTCTATCGCGGTGCCGCGTGCCTGGTGTTCCCCTCGCGCTACGAAGGGTTCGGCCTGCCGGTGATCGAGGCCATGGCGTGCGGCTGCCCGGTGGTGGCGGCTGCGATCCCGGCGCTGCGCGAGGTCTGCGGCGAAGCGGCGTTGCTCGTCGCGCCAGACGATGCACGGGGTTTTTCGGACGCGGTGGCACACCTGCTCGACGAACCCGGGCGAGCGGCGGCGCTGCGGGAGGCGGGGCTCGCGCGCGCACCAGGGTTCACGTGGCGGGCGGCAGCCGAGAGACTGCTCGGCGCGCTTGAACGCCTCGCGTAGGATGGCGGCATGCGAATCGCCGCGACGTGAGGATCGCAACGACATGAAGACCGCCATCGTGCATGACTGGCTGGTGGGTTATGCCGGCGGCGAGCGCGTGCTCGAGCAGATCATCGCCTGCTATCCCTCGGCCGACCTGTTCACGGTGGTCGATCTCGTGCCGCTGGAGCAACGCGGATTTCTCGGTGGGCGGCCGGTGACGACCTCCTTCATCCAGCGTCTGCCGCTGGCGCGCGGGCATTATCGTTCCTACCTCGGGCTGATGCCGCTGGCCGTCGAGCAGTTCGATCTCGGCGGCTACGATGTCGTGATCTCCTCCTCGCACGCGGTGGCCAAGGGCGTGATCACGGGGCCCGATCAGCCGCACATCTCCTACGTCCATTCGCCGATGCGCTATGCCTGGGACCAGCAGCACCAGTATCTGCGCCAGAGTCGTACCGATCGCGGTCTCAAGGGGGCGTACGCGCGCTGGCTGCTGTCACGCCTCAGGCAATGGGACGCACGCACAGCGAACGGCGTCGATGCGTTCATTGCCAACTCCCACTATATCGCGCGACGCATCCGCAAGGCCTACCGGCGCGAGGCGGAGGTGATACCGCCGCCTGTCGATACCGAGCTTTTCCGGCCGGGAGGCGTGCGCGGCGAGGCGTTCCTCGTCGCTTCCCGCCAAGTGCCCTACAAGCGCATCGACCTCATCGCCGCGGCCTTCGCGCGGATGCCGGAGCTGCGGCTCGTCATTTCCGGCGCGGGGCCGGAGCACGCGCGCATCCGCGCGGCTGCTGCCGGTGCGCCCAATATCAGCTTTCTCGATCCCTGTCCGCCGACGCAGATGGTCCTGCGCATGCAGGCGGCGCGAGGCTTTGTCTTCGCCGGCGAGGAGGATTTCGGCATCGTGCTGGCGGAGGCGCAGGCCTGCCCCACGCCGGTGATCGCGCTCGATCGCGGTGGCGCGCGCGAGATCGTCGCCGGCCTCGATGCCGTGGCGCCGACCGGTGTGCTGTTCGGTGAGCAGAGCGTGGAGGGGGTGATGGCGGGCGTGCGCGCGTTCATTGCTGCTGAGCCAGGGATTTCCGCTGCCGCCTGCCGGGCCGCGGCGGAACGTTTCTCCATCGCACGGTTTCGCCACGACTTCACCTCGGCTGTCGAGCGGGCGATCCGCGAGACCCGGGGCTGACCGCGGGAGTCGCCGTTGGCGTCACAGCGAGATGATGCGCCTTGGGTCGCAGCGGCCCCGCAGCAGGTCCACGAGCGCCATGATATTACCGCGCAGCCGGCCGCGCCGGTCCACCCAGGGTTCCGGCCTCGCCGCATGCAGCAGGTTGGCCGCGATGTTGCGCAGGATGTGCCGCACCGCGACGCCGCGGGGCACCGAGCCCTTGCGCATCAGATAGACGAAGTTGGCGACCTGCGAATAGCCGAAGCGCACGCCAGACGTCTTGCCGCCCTTGTGGCCGAGATGCACGCCGCGGGCACCGGCGAGGCGCAGGATGGTGCCGTGCCGGCCAAGGCGGCGGGAGAAGTCGTTGTCCTCCTGCCAGCTGTAATAGGGCAGGTTCTCGTCGAAGCGTATGGCGTGTTCGCGCACCGCGGCGACGCGGAACGCCATGTTGCAGCCATAGGTTCCGGGTACCGGTGTATCGGCGCCGGCGCGGCCGGAGGCCCGGTCCCGGCCCAGCATCTCGCGCGCCGTCGCCGGTGTCAGTCCGGGGCCCGTCGCGCCGTCCGCGAGCAAGGTGCCGGTGGCGCCGACGAGGGCGGGATCGGCTGTGAAGGCAGCTTCCACCGCGGCGAGATAGGCGGGGTCGAGGAAGAAATCGTCGTCGAGGAAGAGGAGGATATCGGCCGTCGTGGCGTCGAGCAGCAGGTTACGTTGCAGGGAAGCCCCGGCGATGGCGCCGGATGGTAGCGGCACGATGCGCAGGGATGCGAAGCCCGCGATCCTGTCTGGCAGGTCGGTGGCGGCGGTTGGGCCGATCGGCACCTCGTCGGGCGCGCGCGTCTGGCGCTCCAGCTCGGCGAGGGTCTCGGCGAGTATTGCCGGCCGCCCGGCGGTGGGGATGCCGACGCCGAGGCGCAGGGCGCGGCCCCGCCTTTCAGCCTCCATGCCCTAGGCTCCGGCATTGGCGCGTGGCAAGGGGGCTCGCGACCGCAGGTGCGGCGAACGAACCCATTGCGTAACATTCCCTCGCGGGTCGCTGCTTGCTTATGCGCATCGGTTCGCGGATGGTGGGATACACGGCGCCGGAAGAAAAGGGGTTTGGCAACTGGCCTCGTCCTTGCACCAGGGCGTCTTGCACCAGGGCGTCAGGCCAGGCCACACCAGCCCGACCCGGACCGGGCATTGCGATGCCGTTGTGCGTGCGGAGGAAGGGATTTGCGTTTCTCGTTGATCCTCGCGACCCTGGGACGGGTGGAGGAGCCGCGGGGTTTCCTCGCGAGCCTCGGCGACGCGGCGCTGGTGCGCGAAGTGATCATCGTGGACCAGAACGTGGACGATCGCCTCGGACCGGTGCTCGCCGCCTTCCCTCATATCCCCTTCATCCGCCTGCGCATGGCGCCCGGCCATCTCGCGGTTGCACGCAATGCCGGAATTCCGCTGGTTCGCGGCGACATCGTCGCGTTTCCCGACGACGACTGCACGTATTCGCCGGACCTTCTCGAAAAGGTCGCCGCGCGCCTGGCCGCTCTACCCGCGCCGGGGATGGTGACGGCGCTCATCGCGAGCGAACGGGGGACGCCGAGCACTGGCGGGCAGGCGCCCGCGCGGCCAGGGCCCGTCAGCCGTGACAACGTCTTCGTGACCGCGCGCGAGCCCGGCATGTTCATTGCGCGCGAAGTGCTGGCGCGGCTCGGCGGCTTCGACCGGCGCTTCGGCCTCGGCACGCCGTTCACGAGCTGCGAGTCAGCGGATCTCGCACTGCGCATGCTGGAGGTGGGAATTCCGGCGGTGTTCGATCCCTCGCTGGTCGTCTGGCATCCGGACAGCCGGCTGTCGGCCGCCGGGCTTGCCCGCGCGCGCGGCAATGCCGCCGGTTTCGGTGCCTGCCTGCGGCATCACCATTACGGGACCGCCACGGTGGTCCGCTACCTGCTGCGTCCCCTTGGCGGGGTGCTGCTGAGCGCGCTGCGCGGCGACCGGACCGGCATCGCCTATTACGGCCTCACCCTGCGTGGGCGGGTCTGGGGCTACAGGGTCTGGCGGGATCAGGCCATGCCCTGAGCCGCGCGGCGCAAGGTGGCCACGGCTACGCGAAGCGCCGATTTGACAGCGGCCACGCCAGCGCCAGACTCGGCGTATGCGAGTCGGAGTGCGCCGGGGGAGTCATAATGGCCGTCGATTTCACCAAGGCCGTGCGAGGCGGCGTCATGCTGCGAGCCGCGATGCCGGCGTCGGTGCCCCGGGCAGGGCGCGCCGCCGGGGGCGCGCGCGGGCTGGCGCGGCGCGTGCTGCGTACGCTGCTCGGTCCGGTTGTGCGCCGCCTCGATGCCCATATGCGCCTCGCGGTGGACACCTCGCAGACCGCGGAGAGGGTAGCCAGGTTGCTGGCGGGTGGCAGCGCCCAGGCGCCGGGCCGGCATGGGCTCCAGGCAGCGGGGAGCGCCCGGCTGATGCGGACGGAGGCCGATCTTGGCACCGAGATCGCCATCTGGGGCCCCGACGGCTATGTGCTGGTTCCCGCCGAGGACGCCAGGCTGGTGGCCGCGATGCGCGCCTCGCCGGTGTTGGAGCCGGGCACGCGCCGCGTGCTGACCGCGCTGCTGCGCCCCGGTATGACCTGCCTCGAAATCGGGGCGCATATCGGCACACTGACGCTGCCGGCTGCCTTCGCTGTCGGTCCCGAGGGCGTGGTGCACGCGTTCGAGCCGGTACCACGGCTCGCTGCGCTGCTTCGTCGCAATCTCGAAACGAACGGCGTGGCGGCGCGGGTGCGCATCGTCGAGGCCGCGGCAGGAGAGACACCGGGTATCGCGATGCTGCATGTCGGCGCGCCCTATGGCCATTCCTCGTTGCTGGCGCTCGACGACGGGGAGATCGCGTGCGTGCCCGTTGCCCTTCGCCCGGTGGATGCGGTGCTGCAAGCGGGTACGCATGTCGATGTGGTCAAGATCGACGCCGAGGGCGCTGAGCTTGCCGTCTGGGCCGGCATGCGCCGCGTGCTGGCCGAGAACCGCGACCTCGCGGTGCTGATCGAATTCGGTCCCAGCCATCTCTCGCGCGCGGGTATCGGCCTCGATGCCTGGCTCGACACGCTGCTCGCGGACGGCTTCATCGGGTATGTTGTGGATGAGAAGGACGCGACGTGCCATGCGCTCGATCCCGAGAAGCTCGCCGGCGTGTTCTCGGTGAATCTGCTGTTGTTGCGCGGCGCCGCGGGGCGTGACTCGGGTCTCTCTTTCGCGTGAAGCTGCTGCTGCTTGGCGCCGGCGGGCACGCCAAGGCGGTAATCGAGGTCGCGCGGGCGCGCGGTATCGCGATCGCGGGTCTGGTGGCGCAGGTGCCGGTCGGCACGCGGGTGATGGGCGTGCCGGTGATCGGCGCGGATGGCGATCTCGCGCGCCTGCGCGCGGAAGGGATCGAGGCGGCGTTCGTCGCGGTCGGCGACAACGCGGTGCGTGAACGGCTCGCCCGTGATCTGCGCGCGCTGGGCTTTGCGCTGCCCGCGATCGTGCATCCGAGTGCCATTATTTCATCCAGCGCCGCCATCGGAGACGGCGCGGTGGTCATGCCGCTCGCCTTCGTTGGCGCGGAGACCCGGATCGGCGATGTCGCCATCCTCAATTCCGCCGCGATCGTCGAACACGACGGCCGCATCGCGCCGGCGGCACATGTCGCACCCGGCGCGGTGCTGGCGGGTGAGGTCGTGGTTGGGGAGCGGACATTGGTCGGCGTTGGCGCGGTCGTGCGGCCCGGTGTGCGGATCGGAGCGGATGCGGTGATCGGCGCGGGCGCCGCGGTTGTTGCGGATGTGGCGGCGGGCGCGCGCGTGGCCGGCACGCCGGCGCGGCCGTTGCCGTTGCGCGCGGCGCCTTCGCCATTGCGAGACCGATGAGAATCGGTCTGGTTTCCTCGGCGGTGCCGCTGATCCAGGGCGGTGCGCGGTTTATCGTGGACTGGCTGCACGAGAAGCTGGTTGAACGTGGTCACGAAGTAGAAACGATCTACCTGCCCTTTGCCGACGACCCGCGCACGGTGTTGGAACAGACGATGGCGTTCCGGCTACTGCGGCTCGACGCGTTCGAGCGCGTCATCACCTTCCGCCCGCCCGCGCATGTCGTGCGCCACCGCTGCAAGGTGGTTTGGTTCATCCACCATATCCGCATCTTCTATGATCTCTGGGATACGCAGTATCGCGACTTTCCCGAGACGCTGGCGACCGCCGGACTGCGCGCGACGATCATGGCAGCCGACACCGCGGCGTTGCGCGAGGCGCACCGACTGTTCACCAATTCGCGCATCGTGGGCGAGCGGCTGCGTCGCTTCAACGATCTGGCCAGCGAGGTGCTCTACCCCCCCGTGGCGTACCCCGAGATCTTCACCGAGGGCACTCGCGGCGACGAGATTGTCTGCGTCTGCCGCATGGAAGCGCACAAGCGTCAGCATCTGCTGATCCAGGCGATGCGGCATGTGCGCAGTGGTGTGCGGCTGCGCCTGTGCGGGGTCGCCAGCGCGGCGTCCTATCTCGACGAGTTGCGCGCTCTCGCCGCGCCGCTCGGCGATCGGGTGCGGATTGAGAGCCGCTGGATCACCGAGGAGGAGAAAGCTGCGGCACTGGCCTCCTCGCTCGCCGCCGCCTACGTTCCCTACGACGAGGATTCCTACGGCTACCCCACCATCGAGGCGGCGCATGCCCGGCGCGCGACCGTTACCGTCGCGGATGCGGGCGGGGTGGCGGAGTTCGTGCAGGACGGCGTGAACGGGTTCGTTACGTCACCGGAACCAGAGGCCATCGCCGCCGCCTTCGATCGCCTGTTCCTCGATCGCGCGCTGGCTGCCTCTCTGGGCGCCGCCGCGCAAGCCACGATCGCGGCGCGCGGCATTGCGTGGGACCAGGTGATCGAGAGGCTGCTGGCATGAAGGTGCTGGTGCTCAACAACATGGCACCGTTCGTCCATGGCGGCGCCGAGGAGTTGGCGATCCATCTCGTCCGCCGCCTGCACGAGGCGGGGGCGGAGGCGGAGACCATGCGTATTCCCTTCGCCTGGGACCCCCCGGAGCAGGTGATCGAGGAAATGCTGATCGCCCGCTCATTGCGGATCGCCAATGTCGACCGTGTCATCGCGCTGAAATTTCCGCCCTATCTCGTCGAACATCACAACAAGGTGATCTGGCTGGTGCACCAGTTCCGCCAAGCCTACGATCTTTGGGACGCGGGGCAGAGCAACCTCGGCGGCGGCGCGCGTGGCGAGGCGCTGCGCGCGATGATCATCGCCGCGGACAACGCCGCCTTTGCCGGCGCGCGGGCGGTGTTTGCCGCTTCCCCGGTCAGTCAGGCGCGTCTCGCCCGCTACAACAGCCTCAAGGTTCCGAGCCTGCCCGCGCCGCCCAACGATCCCGAGTTGTTCCGCAACGAGGGCGACGAGGCCTACATACTCGCCGCCGGGCGTGTCGGCGCGGCCAAGCGCCAGGCGCTGCTGGTGCGGGCGCTGCGGCATGCGCCGGGGACCAGGCTGCTGATCGCGGGCCCGCCGGACAGCGCCGAGGAAGCCGAGACGCTGCGGCGTCTCGTCGAGGAAGAGGGGCTGAGTGATCGCGTCCGCTTC
>DAHUXX010000076.1 GCA_027306955.1 Acetobacteraceae bacterium
CGAGCGGGCCGGTCGAGAATTTTTTGCGGGTGGCGGCGATTTCCGCCTCGATCCGCGCCCAGCGTTTGGCCGGATCGTCGAGCATCGCCTGCAGGGCGGCCTGTTCCTCGCTGAGTGCGTCGTGCTCGCGGCGCAGCTCCATTTCCTCGAGCCGGCGCAGGCTGCGCAGGCGCATGTTCAGGATCGCCTCGGCCTGCACGTCCGAGAGCGAGAACGTCGCCATCATCACCGGCTTCGGCTCGTCCTCGTGGCGCAGGATGCGGATCAGTTCGTCGAGGTTGAGAAAGACCGAGAGGAAACCATCGAGGATTTCCAGCCGCTTCTCGATCGCGGCGAGGCGATGGCGGCCGCGGCGGACCAGCACCTCATGCCGGTGATCGAGCCAGTGGCGCAGCACCTCCCGCAATCCCATCACGCGCGGCGTGCGGTCGGCGGTCAGCACGTTCATGTTGAGCGGGAAGCGCGTTTCCAGTTGCGTGGCGCGGAACAGCGTCTCCATGAGAACGTCCGGCTCGACGCCGCGGGTTTTCGGCTCCAGCACGAGGCGCACGGTCTCCGCGCTCTCGTCGCGCACGTCGCCCAGCAGCGGCAGCTTCTTCTGCTCCAGCAGGTCCGCCATCTGCTCGATCAGGCGGGATTTCTGCACCTGATAGGGGATTTCGGTGACCACGATCACCCAGGTGCCGTGCTTGCCGCGCTCCACCTCCCATTTCGCGCGCAGGCGGAAACCGCCGCGTCCGGTCTCGTACGCCTGCAGGATGGAGGCGGGTTCCTCCACCATCACGCCGCCGGTGGGGAAATCCGGCCCGGGCATCAGCGCGAGCAACTCCGCCGTCGTCGCCTGCGGGTTCTTCACCAGCAGGGCGGCGGCGGCGCACACCTCGCCGGCGTTGTGCGGCGGGATGGAGGTCGCCATGCCGACCGCGATGCCGGCGGCGCCGTTGGCCAGCAGGTTCGGGAATCCGCCCGGCAGGACGACGGGTTCGTGCTCCTCGCCGTCATAGGTCGGGCGGAAATCCACCGCGTCGTCGTCGATGCCGGCCAGCAGCGCCTGCGCGACTTCGGTCAGCCGCGCCTCCGTGTAGCGCATCGCCGCCGCGTTATCGCCGTCGATGTTGCCGAAATTGCCCTGGCCCTCGACCAGCGGGTAGCGCACGGCGAAATCCTGCGCCAGCCGCACCAGCGCGTCGTACACCGCGACATCGCCGTGCGGATGGAACTTGCCGATCACGTCGCCGACCACGCGCGCGCATTTCTTGAAGCCGGAAGTGGGGTCGAGCCGCAACTGGTGCATCGCGTAGATCAGCCGCCGGTGCACCGGCTTCAGCCCATCGCGCACATCGGGCAGCGAGCGCGACATGATGGTGGAGAGGGCGTAGGCGAGATACCGCTCCGCGAGCGCATCGGCGAGCGGCGCGTCCTCGATCTTGCCGATCAGGTCGTCAGGCATTCGCAGCAGACTCCGCGAGGGCAGAAACCATGTCGTAGAGCGCGACCCGTGCCGCAGGCAACGGGCGGTGATGGTGGCCGAAGGCGTCGCGGGCGAGGAAATGCCCGGTCAGCCGCAACCCGTCCCGCCATTCCGCCGCCGCGCCCGGCGCGTCGCCGCGCAGGAATTGCGGCAGCGGCAGCAGCCGCGGGCGCCATTCCCCCGCCGCCGCATCGCATACCGCACGCCCCGTGCGCGGCGAGACCCAGACCAGCCCCTCGGTCGCGCCGGTGATGGCGCATTCGTCCAGCGTCAGCCCGTAGCCGAGATCGGCCAGCAACCCAGCCTCCCACCGCACGAAGGCGCCCAGCGCCTCCGGGCCGGAGGCGAGTTGCGCCAGCAGCCGGAGCAGCCCGGCGAACACGCGCGGATGCGCCTCCCGCTCCGGCAACGCCCCCTCCGCCACCGCGCAGGCGGCGCGCAGGATGGCGAGCGCCAGCCGATCCTCCATCGCCAGCGCGGCGGCCGGATGCACAAGCTCGGCCGTCAGGCTGCCGAGCTGGTCGGCCAGCCGCGCCACCCAACGCGCCTGCACCACGTTCCCCGGCTGCCACACCGCCGCCCGCCCCCGCGCCGCGCCGCCGCGGGCGAGGCCGCGATGGGCGCCGTGGTCCTCGGTGATGACGGTCGCGATGGCGTCGCCCTCGCCATAGGGGCGGGCGTCGAGCACGATGGCGGGGGCTTCCCATTCCATCGTGCATGTGTAGCCGATCCGGGGCGGGTTGGGAGTGGCGGCGCGAAAGCTGTTGCTTTCATTGACAACACCGGCATGTGTTGCTAGTCGGAGCAACATGCAAGCGACGCTCCTGGTGCGCCGTCGGGCCAATCATGCGGAGGGGCTGTTTTCCGAGATCGTGATCTGGCGGCTGCCGCGCGTGCTCCCGGGAAGCGCGCATGCGTTCAAATACAGGCTTGCGCTGATCCACGAAAACGTCTGCGTCCTGCGATACGACAACGAAGCCGGCAAGGGCGATCATCGGCATATTGGCGCGCTGGATCGCGCGGCTTTCCGAGCAGCTCGGCAGCCTGACCGCCGAACTCGTGCATCCGGCGGCAGCATTGGCGATGGAGGACCGGCTGGCGCTTGCCATCCTGCGTGCCGCCTGCGCGGTAGCCGAAGGCGCGCTGCCGGAACG
>DAHUXX010000097.1 GCA_027306955.1 Acetobacteraceae bacterium
CGCCAGTCTACCACATCGTCACCTGAGCGCCGGGCCGCGCGGCGCCCACGGTGCCGCGCGGCCAGGCGACCTGGGCGCCGGCCCGGGCGCCGGGCGCGCCCGCCCGCGCGTCGGGGCTTGGCTCGCAGGAACCGGCGCATCCGCGACATCCCGATCCCGGAAGGCACGCCATGCCGAAACTCGTCCCCCCGCACGGCTCGGACTCCCTCAAGCCCCTGCTGCTCCCCGAGATGGAGCGGGCGGAGGAGCGCAAGCGGGCCGAGACACTGCGCAAGGTCCCGCTCGACTCCCGCGCGGTCTCCGACGTGTTCATGCTCGCGATGGGCGCCTACACGCCGCTCGACGGCTTCATGGGGCATACGGACTGGAAGGGCTCGTGCCGCGACATGCGGCTCGCCAGCGGCGTGTTCTGGCCGGTCCCGATCACGCTGCCGGTCGCGCGCGAGCTTGCCGACGCCATCGGCGCGGAGGAGGAGGTGGCACTCGTGGACGCGGAGGGTGGCGAGATCCTCGCGATCATGCGCGTGCGCGAGAAATACTCGATCGACAAGGCGTTCGAGTGCGAGCACGTCTACCGCACCACGGACCCGAAGCACCCCGGCGTCGCCAAGGTGCTGGCGCAGGGCGAGGTGAACCTCGCGGGCCCGGTGCGGGCGCTGAGCGAGGGCGAATATCCGGCGAAATACCCGGACCTCTACATCCGCCCGGCCGAGGCGCGGGCGATGTTCCTCGAGCGCGGCTGGTCGCAGGTCGCCGCCTTCCAGACCCGCAACCCGATGCACCGCAGCCACGAATACCTGGTCAAGATCGCCGTCGAGGTCTCGGACGGCGTGTTCATCCACCAGGTGCTGGGCAAGCTGAAGGAGGGCGACATCCCCGCCGAGGTCCGCACCCGCGCGATCCAGGCGATGATCGACAATTATTTCCGCGAGGGAACGGTCATCCAGGCCGGCTACCCGATCGAGATGCGCTACGCCGGCCCGCGCGAGGCGCTGCTGCACGCCGTCATCCGCCAGAATTTCGGCTGCTCGCACCTCATCGTCGGGCGCGACCACGCGGGCGTGGGCAGCTACTACGGCCCGTTCGACGCGCACCACATCTTCGACGAGCTGTGGCCGGGTGCCCTGGTGCTCAAGCCGCTCAAGATCGACGTCACGTTCTACTGCCGGAAGTGCTACGGCATGGCGACCGCGCGCACCTGCCCGCACGACCCCAAGGAGCACATCTCGATCTCCGGCACGCAGCAGCGCGCGATGCTGTCGAGCAACGCCGAGATCCCGCCCGAGTTCAGCCGGCCGGAGGTGGTGGCGATCCTGCGCGAGTACTACGCGAGCCTGCGCCAGGGGTCGTGATCGCGGCATCATGATCATAGCCCAGGTCTCGGACACCCACCTCACGCTCGATGCGCCGGACAGCCAGCAGCGGATCCGGGACTTCGAGGCCACGATCGCGGACATCAACGCGCTCGGCGAGGCGCCGGACGCGATCGTGCATACCGGCGACATCGTGCACAACGGGCGGGCGGAGGAATACGCGGTCGCGGCCGCCATTCTCGCGAAGGCCAGGGCGCCGGTGTTCGTGCTCGCCGGCAACAAGGACAACCGTGCGAACCTCCGCGCGGCGTTCGCGGGCAGCGGCACCATCAGCACGGATTCCGCGTTCATCGATTACTCGGTGGAGCGCTTCGAGGTCCGGCTGATCGCGGTCGATACGCTCAACACCCGGAGCAACAAGGGCGATTTCTGCGAGGAGCGCGCGCACCGCCTGGTGCGCATGATCGACGCCGAGACCAGCAAGCCCATCGCCGTCTTCGCCCACCACCCGCCCTTCGCGGTGACGGTCGGGCCCGACCCCATCAACTTCGAGACGCCCGAGATGATGCAGCGGCTGGCCCGGGCGGTGCAGCATTCCGGGCGCGTCGCCGCGGTCATCAGCGGGCACGTGCATCGCGGCACCATGGGGCAGGTCGGCGCCATCCCGGCGACCGTGATGCCCGCCACCGCGACACCGCTGCGCAAGGGCGAGTACCCGGCGCACCTGCGGGCGCGGCCGGTCTATCACCTGCACCGGCTCGACCGGCACGGCGGGTTCACCACCGCCTCGCGCATCGTGGGCACGCCACCCCATGCCGGGGCGGGGGGACGCTGACGCGGGGCACCGACGCGCGCCTGTCGGGCTTGTGGAGAGCGGGGGCGCGAAACTTTAATCTGACGGATTTCCCCGACGGGATCGCGCGCCGGATGACAGCAGCGACATGCGGGGCGGGCGGAAACAGGCGCTGGGCGCGCTTGCGCCCGGCCCGGCGCCAGCCCACGCCGCTGATGGCATTAACGTTGCCGATCAGATGGTTACGAAGAATTAAACCGCCCGGGGCTGGGCGCGGCCGCGGCGGGGCGGCGCAAAAGCTTGCCGTAAGTCGCGGCCTTTAGAGCGGCGCCGTCCCTTCTCCGAGCCCCAAAGCATGTCCCGTTTCCGATCCCGCCTTCTCCTCGGCACCGCCCTCGTGGCCTGCCTCGCCGCCCCGCTCCCCGCCCTGGCGCAGGCCGCCCATTACCGCGACGGCACCTATCCCGGCCCGACCTACAGCGCCTATTACGGCCCCGTGCAGGCGCAGGTGCGCATCAACGGCGGCAAGATCGTCGAGGTGCAGGTGCTGAAATACCCCGCCGACCGCTCGACCAGCCGCTACATTGCCTCCCGCGCGCTGCCCTACATGGAGCGCGAGGTGATCCGCGCGCAAAGCGGGCACATCTACGGCGTCTCCGGCGCCACGCTCGACAGCCGCGCCTTCATCGCCTCGATCGACGCCGCGCTGCGCCAGGCCTCGCAATGAATGGGGTTTCGCAATGAATGGGGTTTCGCAATGATCCGGGCCTTGCACTGAGATGCACGCCACCCGTTTCCTCATGGGCATGCCCATCACCGTCGATGTGCCGCAGGGCGGGGCGGCGGTGATCGAGGCGGCGTTCGCCCGCTTCGCCGAGATCGAGGCGCGATTCAGCCCGTTCCTGCCGGAGAGCGAGGTGGTGCGCTTCAACGAGCTTCGCCTCGCGCGCGACGAGCCGAGCACGGAGCTGCGCGAGGTGCTGGCGCTGGCCGAGCGCACACGCCAGGAGACGGACGGGTATTTCGACATCGCGCGCCCGGACGGGTTCCTTGACCCCACCGGCATCGTGAAGGGCTGGGCGATCCGCGACGTGGCCCGTCTGATCGAGGCGTGGCCGGGCGGGGCTGGGCCGGGCGGGGCTGGGCCCGGCGGGGCTGGGCCGGGCGAAGCGGGCGGCTATGCCGACTACCTGGTGGACGCGGGCGGCGACATCCAGTGCCGCGGCCGCGCGCCGGACGGCGAGGCGTGGCGCATCGGCATCCGCAACCCGTTCAACGCGATGGAGATCGTCAAGATCGTCGCCCCGCGCGACCGCGGCATCGCCACCTCCGGCACCTCCGCGCGCGGCCAGCACATCTACGACCCGCACGCGCCGGGGCGGACGATTTGCGACGTGCTCAGCATCACCGTGATCGGCCCCGACGTGCTGGAGGCCGACCGCTTCGCCACCGCCGCGTTCGCCATGGGCGAGGACGGCATCGGCTTCATCGAGGCGCAGCCGGGCCTCGAGGGCTACCTCATCGGCGCGGACCGCGTCGCCATCCAGACCACCGGGTTCAGGGAGTTCGTCATTTCATGATGCGAACGAGAGAGGCTGTCGTGATGCGCGAGAGCGATGTTGCCATGCCCCGCGAGAGGGAGCCGGCGATGAGCCGCCCGCGGGAGAGCGCGGCACCGCGGGGGAGCGTGGGGCCGCGGGAGAGCGTGGGGCCGCAGGAAGCCGCCGCGCCGCGCGCGCGGAACCTCGCGGTGATGCGCGCGGTCGATTCCGTGCTCAACCACGTCACCATGTACCGCCTCGTGCTGGCCTACACGGCGGCGCTGCTGGCGATCGCCTTCGTGCTCGGCTTCGCGCACCTGGTGCCGCAGGACCCGACCGCGCTCGCCTTCTCGGCGGTGGTGGTGTTCGGCACGTGCTGGGTCACCAACCGCGTCTTCGCCGCCGTGCTGCGGGTGCCGGCGAACACCGAATCCTACGCGATCACGGCGCTGATCCTGACGCTGCTGTTCTCGCCGGTGACGGCGAAGAGCGGCATCGGCGTCGCCGGGCTGGTGGTCGCCTCCGTCGTCGCCATCGCCTCCAAGTTCCTCATCGCACCCGGGCGCAAGCACATCTTCAACCCGGTCGCGGTGGGGGCCGTCGCCTCCGCGATGCTGCTCGGCCAGCCGGCGACGTGGTGGGCCGGCGGCAGCCCCGTGCTGCTGCTGCCGGTGCTGCTGGGCGGGCTGCTCGTGGTGCGCAAGGTGCGCCAGTTCGACACGCTCGCGGCCTACATCGCGGCCAACCTCGCCGTCACGCTCGCGCTGACGCCGATCGGCATGATGGGCATGGCGCTGAGCCAGACCTTCCTCTACTCGCCGCTGCTCTTCGCCGGCTTCGCGATGCTGACGGAGCCGCTGACGGCCGCCCACGGCAAGCGTTCGCGCCTGGTCTATGGCGCGATCATCGGCGCGATCTCGTCCGGCAGCTTCCACATCCTGTCCTTCTACCCGACGCCGGAGATGGCCTTCCTCGCCGGCAACCTGTTCGCCTGGGCCGTGGCACCGAAGGGGCGCTTCCGCCTCACGCTGCTGCGCATCGAGAAGATGGCCACCGGCTGCTACGACTTCGTGTTCCAGCCGGACCGCGAGCTGGCGTTCGAGGCCGGGCAGTACATCGACTGGACGCTCGACGTGCCGGCGCCGGACAACCGCGGCAACCGCCGCACCTTCACCATCGCCTCGGCACCCGGCGAGAAGGAGCTGCGCCTCGGCGTGAAGTTCCATCCCGACCCCTCCGCGTTCAAGCGGGTGCTGGCGGCGCTGCGGCCGGGCGACGTGGTCTTTGCCTCGCACATCGCCGGGCACTTCACCCTGCCGCGCAACCCGGCGACGAAGCTCGCCTTCATCGCCGGCGGCATCGGCGTGACGCCGTTCCGCTCGATGGTGGAGGAACTGGTGCGCCGCAACGAGGTGCGCGACCTCGTCATGCTCTATGGCAACAACAAGCTCGCGGACATCGCCTATGTCGATCTGTTCGACGAGGCCTGGCGCAAGCTCGGCATGCGCACCGTCTATGCCGTCGCCGAGCCGGAGGAGGAGGGCTTCGACATCCACAAGGGCTTCATCGACGAGGCGCTGATCCGCCGCGAGATCCCGGACTGGCGGGAGCGCGCGTTCTACATCTCCGGCCCGCGCAGCATGGTGCTGCGCTTCGAGCGCGAGCTGCGGGCACTCGGCGTGCCGCGCGGGCGGATCAGGACGGATTTCTTTCCGGGGTTTGCCTGAGCGGTTTGCCTGAGGGCTTTGCCTTGGGGAGCCGGCTGGCGTAGGCGGGGCGCCCTCCAGCAACGGGGCACCCGCGATGACGGCATCCGAACCATGGGCCGATGCCGCGGCGCTGGCGCGTGCGGGGGTGGCGAAGGCGATGGCGGGGGCTCGCCGCCCGGCGCCGCTGCCGCGGATGAAAAAAACCCAGGAAGGATATGGGCGGATGGACCCGGATGGAACGCGGATCATCCGCTCCGTCCGCTCGTCCGCGCTCCGGCGGCCATGACGGGGAGTTGCGCGATGGGGTCAGCGTCGCCTTCAGCCGGCGCGCAGGACCTCGAGCACCGCGTCCAGTTCCTCGAACGTGTTGTGATAGTGCGGGGAAACGCGAATGGCGCCGCCGCGCAGGCTGGTGACGATGCCGTTGCGTGCCAGCCGCTGGTGGACCGCAAGCGGGTCGGGCGAGGGCGGCCTGATCAGAACGATGCCCGAACGTTCGCCCTCCGCGAGCCGGACCGTGGGTTCGAGGCCGCTCGCGGCCATTCCCTCGACGAGATGCCGCACGAGGGAGAGCACGCGCCGCTCGATCCGGCCGATCCCGATCTCCTGGATCGTCGCGAGGCGCTGGGAAAGCCCGTAGATGCCGGCGCAGTTCTCGCTGCCTGGCTCGAAGCGCTCGGCGGTATCGAGGAAATCCAGCGTCCGGTTGAAGGCATACGGGTCCTTGACCGAAAGCCATCCGACCAGGCGCGGCTGCACCGCGTTCATGGCCCGGTCCGAGAACGCCATGAAGCCGGCTCCCACCGGCCCCATCAGCCATTTGTGCGAGGCGACCACCAGGACGTCGATATCCGCCGCGCCCATGTCGAGCGACATCGCGCCGACCGACTGCGTGCCATCGACCACCAGGAGCGCGCCCGCGCGATGGCACAGCTCCGCGATGGGCGCCGGATCGACCTTGTAGCCGTTGTAGTACTGCACATGGCTGAGGGCGACGACGCGGGTCCTGCGGTCGATGCAGGCCGCGAGACGGTCCGCGGTGATGCGCCCATCGGCGGCGGCGACGCGCCGGACCTCCACGCCGCTGGCTTCCAGCTGCAGCCACGGCAGGAAGTTGGACGGAAAATCCATCTCCGGCACCACGACATTCTCGCCCGGCGCGGCGTCGATCCCGAGTGCGACCATCGACATGCCGATGGAGGTGTTCTGGACGTAGGCGACCTGCCCGTCGCGCGCGCCGACCAGGGCGGCGGCACGCGCCCGGCCCCGCGCATACTCCGCCTGCGCCTCGGCCGAGGAGCGGGCCATCAACGTGAGCAGGTTCTCGGTGCCGCGCATCATGGCGCGCTGCACGGAGAGCGAGATGGGAGCAATGGCGGCGTGGTTGAGGAAGGTGCAGGTCTGCAGGAAGGGCGTGTCCGCACGCCACGCAGTCACCTCGTCGCTGCTCATGCCGCCTGCCCCCGCACCATCGACGAACAATCGCGCGACGTTACCGGCCCCGGGTCCCTGGGGGCAATGCCGCGGCCGCGTGTTACGATGTCGCCCGGACCCGGAACAGGAACGAGGTGCCTCATGGAACGGTTCACCGGCGGCGGCCTGTGCGGCAGGGTGCGCTTCGTGGCGTCGGGGCGGCCGTGGCGCGTCGGCATCTGCCACTGCCTCGACTGCCGCAAGCATCACGGCGCGCTGTTCCACGCCGCCGCGATCTTCCCCGCGGACGCGGTCGCCATCGAGGGCGAGACGCGAAGCCATGCCGGGCGGTCCTTCTGCCCGGCCTGCGGCTCCCCCGTGTTCTCGCGCGACGGCGAGGCGATCGGCGTGAACCTCGGCTCCCTCGACGCGCCGGACCAGCTCACGCCGACCTACGAGCTCTGGACCATCCGCCGCGAGGCCTGGCTGCCGCCGTTCCCCCTCGCGCGCCACTACGAGCGCGACCGCGACCCCTCGGGACGCTCCGAGGCCTAGCCGCCCTCCTGGCGCCGGAGCTGGTCCGGCGGGCACGGCACGGAGCCGTAGGAACAGCCGCCCCTCGTCGATCGCCTGCATCGTCATCCGCTCACCTCGAAAAAGAGCCCCGGCGCGCACCAGGTCGTGACGTGGCCAGCTGCCCATCCGCCTGCAGGCGCCCCACGATCATGGACGGACACCGCACGATGCGCCTACGCTGCGCGCGGACGTGAAACGATGAAAAAAACCGTACTCGTCGCGAGTCTGGCGCTCGCCGTCGGGGGCGCCGGAAGCCCCGGTGCCCAGCCGCCGGCCAGCGCCGCCGAGGCGGCGCGCCATGGCGCGATGATGGCGGAACTCGACCCGTATATCGTCGCGTTTAGCTCGGGCCGCCCCGCTTTAGGCGACAAACTGGCCGGGTCGAGCGCGCAGCCCGCGCGGGCGATCGCGTACGCCGC
>DAHUXX010000135.1 GCA_027306955.1 Acetobacteraceae bacterium
GTCGTCCGTGAATTACGCGATCTGATGAGCCCCGGGGCCCGAGCTCGGTGAGTTTGCGGCGGCTGTGAGCCGGGCCAACAAGGCGCAAAGAAGGGCGAGGAGCCATCTGCGGAGGAGGCGGAGGTTGTGGCCGACGCCGGCGAGGATGGCATTGATGGCGTCTCCCACGACGCCACGCAGGAAGTTTCGGCCAAGATGGCCATCGGTCTTCATATGGCCGATGACCGGCTCGATGGCGGCGCGCCGGCGGAGTTCGCGGCGGATCGTGGGTGTGATGCCGCGCTTCTGGCGGCTGATGAAGACGCGGGTTCGATCGGCGTCGTGGCCGCGATAGCCGCGATCGACATAGGCGCGGTCGATGGCGGTGCCGGTGATCCGCTCGACCTGCGTGATCTGCCCGGCCAGGGTGTGGCCGTCATAGGGATTGCCCGGCAGGCTCTGCATGCCGAGGACGAACTGCCCGCCTGGGGCCGTCGCGTTGGTGGTGGCGACCGAGACCTTCACGCCGAATTCGAAGCGCGTTTTGGCCTTGCCCTTGCCGATGCACTCCACCTCAGGCGCGTGCAGGGAATAGAGCTTGTCGGCGCCGCGGTCGGAGCGCCTCTGGCGGAGCGCCTCTGGCGGAGCAGGCGATTGACCAGACCCAGCGTCTCGGCGAAGGCCGTCCTTGCCGCGGCATCGCCGTCGATCTTGCGGGCGATGTCGCGCGCCAGTCGGCCGAGCCAGGTGCGCAGCTTGCGCACGCGGGCCTCGGCCTCGCGGAATTTGCCGCCATGGTGCAGGCGCGCCGCCTCCCGCTGCGCGTAGCGGGCGACCCGGCGGTAGGACTGGCGCAGGGTGATGCCGTGCTTGCGCGCCATCCGGGCCAGCGTTTCGATTCCCCGCTGCAGCAGCTTGCTGTCGGTCGGATGTGCGATTGCCTTCGGCTGCACGGTGGTGTCGATGCTGACGCGTCGACAGTGTTTGTCCTTGATGGCCTCGGCCCGTTCGGCAGCTGCCAGCGTCTCGGCGAGCAGAACCTCCATCCGCTCGGCGCCGACCCGCTGCCGCCAGCGCGTCATCGACGAGCGATCGAGCGGCAGAGCATGTTGGAAATGGGTCTCGCCGCAGAATGCCTGGACATACGGGCTGTCGAGATAGCGCGCGCAGACGGCGTCGTCGGACAGGCCGTCCATGTGCTTGAGCAGGTGTAGCGCCACCATCAACCGGGTCGGCAACCCCGGCCGGCCCGCACCTTCGACGTAGAGCGCGCCGAACCGCTCCTCGAACACGGGCCAATCGATCAGCCGGGCCAGCCGCACCAGCGGATGCCGCCGGTCGATGATGTTCTCAAGGCGAGAGCGGAACAGTTCCAGTTCGTCCTGCGGCGATGTCCGCTTCGGCAGCATCCGTTCCTCCCTGCACCCACGTCATGACCGGCTCGCGGCGAGCGAAGCGCTGCCACGCGGCCCGCGCAAACGGCTCGCCGATTTTGCAAGGTTTTGAGGCCCACGTCGCCATATACTTGCGAATCATGATACTTCCTACAGTCAAGAGTCCATGATCACGTCTGCAAAATCGGATTTTTCACGGCCGACTAACTCCCTTTCCTGAGCGGCGTTCGCGGCCACGAGCGGGTTGGCGGCCGGACGAGCAAACTCCGTTCGCCTCGAACAGACGGCAGCGCATGCCGCAGGCGACAGCGCTTGCCCGCGCGAACCGCGCGATGCCGCCGTTTCCCGTGACTTTTTGTGTGCCTGACCGCTTCGACACGTGATGGCGATTCCATGGCAGCTCGATTGCGACTAGGTTGCCGGCGGGGCGGCCGAGGCTGTTCCACGCCGTAACGAAGAGGCTCGGGAAGGCCGGATCATGAAGAAGGTCATCATCGCCGCTGTCGTGCTTGTCGTCCTTGCGGGGGGCGCGGGGGCGGCCTGGTGGAAATATGTTCGGCGGCCGAGCCCACTGGCGCAGGCGCGTATCGAAATGAGTCACGGCAACCTGCCCGCCGCCGAGCTGCTGCTGCGCCGTGCCGTGCGCAACGATCCGCGCAACCCGGAGGCGCATGTGCGGCTCGGGCTCGTTCAGCTGCGGCTTGGCAACCCCGTCGCCGCGGAGCGTGAGTTCCGTCTCGCACGCGAGAGCGGCTACCAGCCGGCGACGACCAACCGGCTGCTCGCCGAGACCTACATGCAGGAGGGCAAGTACCAGAAGCTCCTCGACGAGTTCCCTGCACCCGCCAAGCCCGACAAGAGCAGTGTTCCGTTGCTGGTCATGCGCGGCCTCGCACAGCTCTATCTGGGGCAGCAAGCCGAGGCACAGGCGACGCTGGAACAGGCAGTGAAGCTGGCCCCGGATCTGCCGGACCCGGAAATGGCGATGGCTCGACTCTACGCCACCGAGCACAAGTTCACCGAAGCCGAACACGCGGTCGACAAGGTGCTGGCGGTTGCGAGCAACGATGTTCCGGCACTGCTGCTCAAGGCGCAGTTGCTCAACGGGCGCGGCCAGCGCCTCCAGGCCATCGCGAAACTCGACCAGGCGATCAAAGTCGCGCCGGACAACGTCCCGCTGCGTCTCGAGCGGGCGAACATGCTGATCGAGGCCAACCAGGACAGGCGCGCGGAGGCGGATGCGCAGGCGGTGCTCAAACGCTATCCGCGCAGCGCGGCCGCGATCTATATCGAGGCGGTGGTCGCCGCGCGCCAGCGCGACTACACCAAGGCGGACCAGCTGCTGACCGAGATCCAGCCGCTCTTCGACCACTTCCCGCGGGCTTATTATTTCGAAG
This sequence comes from Acetobacteraceae bacterium, assembly GCA_027306955.1. Taxonomy (GTDB): domain Bacteria; phylum Pseudomonadota; class Alphaproteobacteria; order Acetobacterales; family Acetobacteraceae; genus JAJXXT01. The sequence continues at coordinate 2,771 of DAHUXX010000135.1, forward strand.
CCGTTGTGAAATTCAACCTGGGCCAGGCCGAGCAGGCAATCAGTGCGGCGGAAAGATACGCCGCACTCGCGCCGCATGACCCGGCCGGCGCCGAGATGTTGGCGCGGATCGATATCGCCACGCAACGACCGGAACAGGCAATCACCGTCCTCAACAAGGCGGTCGCCGCTGGCATGCAGGACGCGCAGATGCTCGACCTGCTCGGCCAGGCCTATGGCGCCATCGGCAACCAGGGCAAGGCAGTGCAGGCGTTCCTGGCCGCACAGAAGCTCGCTCCCGACAACCCGGATATCATGGCGCACCTCGCGGCTGCACGGCTGCAGTCGGGAGATGCGGCCGGGGCTGCCGAGGAACTCAAGAAGTCGCTGGCGGTGGCACCGCATAACGCATCCACCCAGGCCGCGCTCGTGATCACGGCGCTGGCCAACGGTGATCTGGCGGGCGCGCAGAAGGCGATGGCGGCCCTGCTCAAGCTCGTGCCCGCGAGCAACGAGGGCGTGGGCAACCTCAAGGGCCTTGTGCAGATGGCGGCGCTCAATTTCGATGGCGCCCGCGCGACACTCGAGGCAGTGGTCAAGGCGCATCCGGGATCCGTCCAGGCGCGCATGAACCTGGCGCGCATCGCCGCCATGCAGGGACGGACCGACGCCGCGGAGAAGCTGCTCGGCGACATCCTCGCGACACAGCCCGCCAATCTTCAGGCCGCTGCGGCCCTGACCCAGCTCTATGTCGCCAACCAGCAGCTTGGCCGCGCCATCCCGCTGGTCGAGACCGCGCACCAGGCGGTGCCGGCCAATACGGCGGTCACGGCCACGCTGTCCGACCTTTATATCCGTGCGGGCGAGCCGGGTAAGGCGCTGGACCTGGTGAAGAAGGCAGGCGCGAGACAGGCGAATTCCGACCTGCTGGATGAGGCGGAGGCGCGCGCCTATATCGCTCTGAAGCATCCCAGGCACGCGGAAGAGGCGCTGCGCCGCGTGCTCGGGCGTTCGCCGAAGAACACGTCCGTGCGCATCGCGCTCGCGGGGCTCTTGGTCCAGCAGAAGGATTTCACCGGCGCGCGCACGGTTGTCGATGAGGGCCTGAAGCAGACGCCCGGCGTCTTCCCCCTCGTGATGGCGCGCATCAATGTCGAGAAAGCCGCCAGCGGCGCCAAGGCCGCGGTCGAGGAGGCGAAGACCCTCGCTGCCGACCCCGGCAACCGCGCGATCAGTCCGCTGCTGGTCGGGGATACGCTGATGTCGTTGCGGCAGTTCAACGAGGCGATCGCTGCCTACGAAACGGCGTTGCGACATGCGCCCAGCACCCCGCTGGCCATTCGCCTGTCGGAGGCGCAACAGGCTGTCGGCCATACGAGCGCTGCCCAGACCACGCTGCGTGACTGGCTGAGGAACCATCCGGACAGCGTGCCGACGATGCTAGCGCTCGGCTCGCTCGATCTCACGCTCAACAACCTCAACGAGGCGCAGACCCTGTTCGAGCGGGCCGTGGAGAAGGGCGCGCGCGACGCGCTCGCGCTCAACAACCTCGCGTGGATCTATCAGCACAAGGGCGACAAGCGGGCGCTGCCCACGGCGCAGAGGGCCTATCTGCTCGATCCTGCGCCGCCGATCGAGGATACGTTCGGGTGGATCCTGGTGGAGGACGGTCAGGCGGCCAAGGCATTGCCGCTGCTGCGAGCGGCGAGCGGCGGCATGCCCGGCAACCCGTCGATCGTGTATCATTACGCTGTCGCGCTGGATAAGACCGGCAACAAGCAGGAGGCGGCGAGCGCGCTCAAGACGCTCCTTGCCCGGTTCAAGGCGTTCCCAGAGCGCGCGGCGGCGCAAGAACTGTACGCGACGGTCTCCGCTGGACACTAAGGTATCGGGTGGGCCGGCCATGGCGGGCCGGGCGCTGCGGCTGCTCACGTTCACCTCGTTGTTCCCGGGACCGGGCCGGCCGAATCACGGTGTTTTCGTGCGCAACCGGCTCGAGCACCTGCTGGCGACGCATCCGGTGGAGGCCGCGGTGCTGGCGCCGATGCCGCATCCTCCCTGGTCGCTGCGCGATGCCGAGTCCACCGCACGCGGTGCGGCGGTGCTGCACCCGGGCTTCGCGCATGTACGCGGCCTCGGACAGTGGACGGCACCGCTGGCGCTGCGCCGGGCGGCGCTTCGCGCGCTCGCGCATCCGCTGCTGGCCGGGCGGAGCTTCGACCTCATCGACGCGCATTATCTCTATCCCGATGGCGTCGCAGCGCTGGCGCTCGGCCGCCGGCTCGGCATTCCCGTGGTGGTCACCGCCCGCGGCTCGGACGTGACGCAGATGCCCGGTCACGCCTGGCCGCGGCGGCAGCTCCTGCGCGTCATCCGCGAATCCGCGGCGCTGATCGCGGTGAGTGGCGGCCTGCGCGAACGGCTGATCGAGCTCGGCGCGCCCGCGGACAAGGTGACGGTGCTGCGCAACGGCGTCGATCTCTCGCGTTTCCGCCCCGCCGACCGCGCTGCGGCGCGCGTGGTTTTCGGGCTCAGCGGGCCCACGCTGGTCTCAGTCGGCGGGCTCATTCCCCGCAAGCGCCACGACCTTACCATCGCCGCCCTCGCGCTGCTACCGGAATGGCGGTTGCTGATCGCCGGCGAGGGGCCGGAGCGGGGGCGGCTGGAGGCGTTGGCGGCGTCGCGCGGACTGGGCGGCCGCGTGCGCTTCCTGGGGCCGCTGCCGCACGCGGAGCTGGCGCCGCTGTACACCGCGGCCGATGTCTCGGTCCTGGCCTCGGAGCGCGAGGGCTGGGCGAATGTGCTGCTCGAATCCATGGCTTGCGGCACGCCGGTGGTGGCGAGCCGAATCCCGGGCAACCCGGAAGTGGTCGGGGCGCCCGCCGCTGGGCGCATCGTCGCCGGTAACTCGCCAGAGGCGTTCGCGGCGGCGATCCGCGACGTGGCGGCAGCGACCGACCGCGCCGCGACCCGCGCCTATGCGGAGGATTTCAGCTGGGAGGCGACCAGCGCCGGGCAGATGGCGGTGTTCCGTGCCGTGCTGGCAAGGGGCAGGGCATGAGCGCCGGGCGGGTCGTTGCCGGCGTGGACGAGGTCGGCCGCGGGCCGCTGGCG
>DAHUXX010000149.1 GCA_027306955.1 Acetobacteraceae bacterium
CATTCCAGTTTGTTCGCCTTCCCGCGGCCGTTCAACAAGCGCCTTTCGCCGGTTTGGAAGGGTGGAGCGTGCGGTCCGTTGGGATAATTCGGATGGCCGATTTGACGATCAGGCTCTGACACCGGTAGTGCGTCGACCAAATTTGGATAGCGTGCATCGTGTTCGGTATAAGTGGCAGCGTGTCCCCGCAACCACCCACCACGGTCCGTAACTCGCGCAGAGAGCCTGCAACCTCGGCACGAGGTAAGCTATGAACACGGCCCAGCCTGGGGCATGTTAACAACAGTTTCCCAGTTCCCAGTTTCGTCGCACACGGGACGCCATTCTCGGATCATTGGACAGCTTTGGTGCGAACAGCGTCGGGGCGGGGGTGTTGAGCCGGTCGATCCATTCCCTTTGCCGCGTGCTTTCGGTCGCGCTGCTGGCGGCGCTGGCCGGTTGCGCGAGCGAAACGGCATCGCCGCCGTCGGCCCCAACGCTGGTGCTCGCGCCCGCGCCGCACGGCGAGGCGGGGACGGTGGCACTGCTCACCCATGGCTGGCATACGGACATCGCGGTGCCCGCGAACGAGATTTCGGGCCCGCTCAGGCTGTTCGTGCATCGCTTTCCGGGGGCCACGAGCATCGTCTTCGGCTATGGCAAGCGCAGCTTCATGGCGGCGCGCGAGCATACCGTGGGCGACTGGCTGGACGGGCCGTTTCCCGGCCGCGGGGCGGTGGAGGTGAGTGCCCTGCGCACCGATCCAGCCGCCGCCTATGGCGCCCGGCACACCATGACCATCGATCTGCCGCCGGGGGGTGCCGCGCGGCTTTCCGCCTTCATCTGGCGGAGCTTCACGAAGAACGGGGCCGGCCAGCCGGTCGAGGTGGCGCATGGCGGGTTCGCGGGCAGCCTCGTCTTCATGGCGGTCCGCGGCTACGACCTTTCCCATACCTGCAACACGTGGAGCGCGCAGGTGCTCGCGGCCACCGGCCTGGACATTCGGCCGGCGGGGATCATTTTCTCCAGCCAGATCGATGCCGCGGCGCGGCGCTTCGCGGCCCGGCCTCCCGGGTCCTGAGGACGGCGCGAGCCGGCATGATCCCGATCAATGTGCACCGGACCCCGTTCGGCTAGGGGCAACGGCAGGCGCGAGGCGGCGAAGGAGGGTGCATGCGGGCCGATGACGCGCAACCGGAGCCTGCCGCTGCCGCCGCGCGCGCCGGTGCGCGCACGCCGCCCAGGCTGATCGGGTCCGACGCGCTGGCCGCGCTGATCGCGACGCTTGCGGCAGGCGGCTATGCGGTGATCGGCCCGACCGTGCGGGACGGGGCCATCGTCTATGACGAGGTGCGCGGCGTCGCGGACCTTCCGGCCGGCTGGACCGACAGGCAGGAGGCCGGGCGCTACCAGCTCGAGCGCCGGGCGGATGGCGCGCTGTTCGGCTACGCGGTCGGGCCGCATTCATGGAAACAATTCCTGCATCCGCCGGCGGAGCTGCTGTGGCGCGCGCGCAGGACGGAGGCGGGATTCGCCGTCGAGGCCGCCCCGCCTCCGGCGCGGCGCTTCGCGTTCCTTGGCGTGCGCGCCTGCGAGCTGCACGCGATCGCGATCCAGGACCGGGTTTTTCTCGGCGGCGCTTACCAGGACACGGGCTATGCGGCGCGGCGGGAAGGGGCGTTCATCGTCGCTGTCAATTGCGGTACCGCGGGCGGCACCTGCTTCTGCGCCTCGATGGGGACCGGGCCCGCCGTTTCCGCGGGGTTCGACCTCGTGCTCACCGAGCTCGTGGGAGAGGATGGCCACGACTTCCTCGTCGAGGCGGGCAGCGAGGCGGGGGCCTCGGTGCTCGCCTCGCTTGTGTCCCGGCCTGCGACGCAAGCAGCACTTGCCGCCGCAGGGGCCGTCGTCGAGCGCGCCCGCGCCGGGATGGGTCGCCGGATGGAGACTGCGGGGCTCAAGGAGCTGCTGCAGGCGAACCCCGAGCATCCGCGCTGGGACGACGTCGCGGCGCGCTGCCTGGCCTGCGCCAACTGCACCATGGTCTGCCCGACCTGCTTCTGCACGACGGTGAGCGAGCGTACCGACCTCGCCGGCACCGAGGCCGTGCGGGAGAAGCGCTGGGAGTCCTGCTTCACCGCCGGTTTTTCCTTCATCCACGGCGGTGCTGTCCGCGCGAGCCGCAAGGCGCGCTACCGGCAATGGATGACGCACAAGCTCGCGCACTGGATCGACCAGTTCGCGACCTCGGGCTGCGTCGGCTGCGGGCGCTGCATCACCTGGTGCCCGGTAGGCATCGACATCACCGAGGAGGGCGCCGCGATCCGCGGGCACGAGGCGGCGGGTCGGGACAAACCGGAGGTGGCGCATGGAGACGCTTGAGCACCTGCTGCTTGGCCACCCGTTTCTCGCCGGACTCGATCCCGCGCTCGGGCGCATGCTTGCCGGCTGCGCGCGCAACCTCCGCCTCGCACCTGGCGACTTCCTGTTCCGCGAGGGCGTGGTGGCGGACGAGTTCTATCTCATCCGCGAGGGGCGCGTGGTGCTGGAGCTGCACGTGCCCGGCCGTGCGGCCCTGGCGATCGCCACCATCGGCGATGGCGACATCGTGGGCGTCTCGTGGCTCGTGGCCCCGCAGCGCTGGGCCTTCGATGCGCGCGCGGCGGCCGATACGCGCGTCTTCGGCCTCGATGCGGGCTGCCTGCGCGACAAATGCGAGGCCGATCACCATCTCGGCTACGAAATGATGAAGCGGATCCTGCCGGTCATGGTGCGGCGGATGCAGGCGGCGCGCCAGCAGCTTCTCGACGTCTACGGGCACCACCCGGCATGAGTGCCGCCGCCGGCGCCGACCCGATGCTGCCGCGACCGTATCGCGTCGCCGCCTCACGCCGCGAGACGGGCGACACGGTGACGCTGGAACTGGTGCCGGTTGGCGGCGCGGCGCCAGGCTTCGCGCCGGACCGGTTCAAGCCCGGGCAGTTCAACATGCTGTACGCGTTCGGCATCGGCGAGGTGCCGATCAGCCTCAGTGGCGACCCGGCGGATGGCGGGCGGGTGGTGCATACGGTGCGCGCCGTCGGCGCGGTGAGCCGCGCGATCGCGCAGGCCGGACCGGGCAGCGTGCTTGGGCTGCGCGGGCCGTTCGGCAGCGCCTGGCCGATGGCGGAGGCGGAAGGGCGCGACCTGCTGCTCATCGCCGGCGGGCTCGGTCTCGCGCCGCTGCGCCCGGCGATCTATCACGCGCTCGCCCACAGTGAACACTACGGCCGGATCGCCATTCTCTACGGCAGCCGTGGCCCGGCGGAGATCCTCTACCGGGACGAACTCGCCCGCTGGCGGCAGCGTTCCGGCGTCACGGTGGCGGTTACGGTGGATCACGCGGACGCCGCGTGGGACGGGCATGTGGGCGTGGTGCCGGATCTGATCCGTGGCGTCTCGTTCGATCCGGCGAACAGCGTCGCCATGATCTGCGGGCCGGAGGTGATGTTCCGCTTCACCGCGCGCGCGCTGCTGGGGGCGGGCGTGCCGGCCGGGCGGATCCATGTCTCGATGGAGCGCGATATGAAATGCGCCGTCGGGCTGTGCGGGCATTGCCAGTTCGGTGCCGATTTCATCTGCCGGGACGGCGCGGTGCTGCGCTACGACCGCGTTGCCGCGCGGCTCGCGGTGCGGGAGGTCTGAGCATGGCGGAGCCGAAGCGGCCCAGCCTCGCGGTCTGGAAATTCGCGTCCTGCGACGGCTGCCAGCTGTCGCTGCTCGATTGCGAGGACGAGCTTCTCGCGCTCGCCGGCGCGGTGGACATCGCGTATTTTGCCGAGGCGTCGAGCACGCTGCGACCGGGGCCCTATGACGTGTCGCTGGTCGAGGGGTCGATCACGACCGAGGCGGATGCGCAGCGCATCCACCAGGTGCGCGCCTCCTCCCGGACGCTGATTGCAATCGGCGCCTGCGCCATCGCCGGCGGCATCCAGGCGCTGCGCAACTTCGCCGACGTGGGCGACTATATTTCGGCGGTCTATGCCTCGCCCAAATATATCAGCACGCTCGCGACCTCGACGCCGATTGCGGCGCACGTGAAGGTGGACCTGGAACTGCGCGGCTGCCCGATCAACAAGGACGAGTTGCTGGAGGTGATCTCCGCGCTGCTGGCGGGGCGCAAGCCCGGGATCGCCGAGGAAAGCGTCTGCGTCGCGTGCAAGCGCCGCGGCACCACCTGCGTGATGGTGGCGCGGGGCACGCCCTGCCTCGGGCCGGTGACGCATGCGGGGTGCGGCGCGATCTGCCCCGCCTATGGCCGTGGCTGCTATGGCTGCTACGGTCCGGCGGAGCAGGCGAACACCGCGGCACTGAGCGCGCAGTGGCGGCGGCTCGGCGCCGATCGGCGGAGCATCCACCTCGCGTTCCGGACGTTCAACGCGGCGGCCGAACCGTTCCGCCGGGAGAGCGATGCGCATGGCCACGAAGACCATCCGGCTTGAGTACCTGACGCGCGTCGAGGGCGAGGGCTCGCTCGTGCTCGACGTGCGCGAGGGGAGGGTGGAGGACGTGCGGCTGTCCATCTTCGAGCCGCCGCGCTTCTTCGAGGCGTTCCTGCGCGGGCGCGCGGCCGCCGAGGCGCCGGACCTGACCGCGCGGATCTGCGGCATCTGCCCGGTCGCCTACCAGATGAGCGCGGTGCACGCGGTGGAATCCGCGTTCGGCATCGAGGTGGGAGGGCAGCTGCGCGCGCTGCGCAGGCTGCTCTATTGCGGCGAGTGGATCGAGAGCCATGCGCTGCATATCGTGATGCTGCACGCGCCCGATTTTCTCGGCTTCCCCGATGTGATCGCCATGGCCGGCGCGCATGGCGAGGCGGTGCGGCGCGGGCTCAAGCTGAAGCAGGCGGGCAACGCGCTGCTGAAGCTGCTCGGCGGGCGCGAGGTGCACCCCGTGAATGTCCGCGTGGGTGGTTTCTATCGCGTACCGACATCGGGGGAGCTCACGGCGTTGCGGCCGGCGCTGGCCGAGGCGCGCGAGCACGCCGTGGCGCTGGCGCGGTGGGTGGGCGGGTTTTCGTTTCCCGATGTCGGGCGCGACTACGAGTTCGTCGCGCTGCGCCATGTGGACGAGTATCCGATGAACGAGGGACGGCTGGTTTCGAATCGCGGGCTCGACATCGCGGTCGCCGGTTTCGAGGCCGCGTTCGAGGAGCGTCACGTTGCGTACTCGACGGCGCTGCAATCGGTGTTGCGCGAGCGGGGGCATTACCTCGTGGGACCGCTCGCCCGCTTCAACCTCAATCACGACCGGCTGGACGAAGGGGTGCTCGCGCTCGCGGCGGAGCTTGGCCTGAGGCCGGGTTGCGGCAACCCGTTCCGGAGCATCGTCGCGCGCGCGGTCGAGGTGCTGTACGCCGTGGACGAGGCGTTGCGGATCATCGATGCGTACGTGCCGCCGCGGGAGGCGTCGGTTCGCGTCGAGGCGCGGGCGGGGGTTGGCATGGCGTGCACCGAGGCGCCGCGCGGCATCCTCTACCACCGCTACCGGATCGACGCCGATGGCGGCATCGTCGAGGCGCGCATCGTGCCGCCGACATCGCAGAACCAGGCGACGATCGAGGACGATGTGCGCCTGGTGGCGACGCGCGGCATCGACCTGCCGGAGGAGGAACTGCGCGAGCAGTGCGAGCGGGCGATCCGCAACCACGATCCGTGCATTTCCTGTTCCACGCATTTCCTGCGCCTGGAGGTGCGGCGGCGGTGACGGCGCCCCGGCGTGTGATCGGCCTCGGCAATCCCGATCGCGGGGACGACGCGGTCGGGCTTCATGTCGCGCGCCGTGTGGCCGCGCGCGGGCTGGATGGCGTCGAGGTGCGGGAGGCGACGGGGGACGCGCTGGCGCTGCTGGAGGATTTTGCGAGCGCGGCACATCTGATCCTGGTCGATGCGGCGGCGGCGCTTGCAGCACCGGGGCGGATCCATCGTCTTGATCCGCTGTCGCGGCCGCTGCCGCGCGAGATCGTTCCGGCCTCGACGCATGCCTTCGGGCTCGCGGAAGCGATCGAGCTCGCGCGGACGCTTGGGCAATTGCCGCAGCACTTCACCGTCTACGCGATCGAGGCGGCGGCGTTCGGCGCCGGCGCGCCGCTTTCGGCCCCGGTCGCGGCCGCGGTGGAGCGCGTGGCGAAGCGGATCGTGGCGGAGCTTGGCGGTGGCGCGTAGGCCGGTGCGCGTGGCGGGGCCGGCGGAAGGCAGGGTTTCGCGGCTTGCGCCGGGACGTTACGCTGCCGCCGTCACGCCGGGCCGTCGCCGGCACAGCGCAAGGATGCGTTCATGAAGATCTTCATCTCCGTCGATATCGAGGGCGTGGCCGGCGTGGTGACGCCGGAGGAGGGGCAGCCGGGCAACCCGGAATACGAGCGGGCGAGGCGGCTGATGACCGGCGAGGCGAATGCCGCCATCGCCGGGGCGTTCGAGGGGGGTGCCGGCGAGGTGCTGGTCAATGACAGCCATGGCCCGATGGTGAACCTGTTGGTGGAGGAGCTCGACCCGCGCGCGGAATTGATCCGTGGCAACATCAAGCCGCTCGGCATGTTTGCGGGGCTGGACGAGCCGACGGTGGCCGCACAGTCAGTGCCCGCGTCGCTTGAACGATGCGCTCAGCGAGTTGGGAGCGAAGAGTCGCCAGGGTCTCTTCGTCCGGAGCCGGAACGTCAACGTGAGATGCCGAATAGGCCAG
>DAHUXX010000017.1 GCA_027306955.1 Acetobacteraceae bacterium
CGCGCGCAGGTCGGAGCCGCCCTCCAGCATCGAGACCAAGCGGCCGCGGCATTTTGCGCCTGCGACGTCCAGGATGGCGTGGGTGATCCAGGCAAAATCCTCGGTTTCCAGCCGCAGTTGCGCCAGCGGGTCGGCGCGGTGGGCGTCGAAGCCGGCGGAGATCACGATCAGGTCGGGCACCCAGGCGTCGACCGCCGGCAGGATGGAGCCCGCCCACGCGGCGCGGAACGCCTCCGAGCCCGTGCCTGGTGCCAGCGGCACGTTGACCACATTACCCGCGACCCCGCGTTCGGCCGCCATGCCGGTGCCCGGATAGCACGGGTACTGGTGCGTCGAGCCGTAGAACAAGGTGGGATCGCCCGCGGCGACCGCCTGCGTGCCATTGCCGTGATGCACGTCGAAATCCAGCACCGCGACGCGCGCGGCATGCCACCGCGCCTGGGCGTGGCGGGCGGCGATGGCGGCGTTGGAGAACAGGCAGAAGCCCATCGCGCGGTCCGGCTCGGCGTGGTGCCCGGGCGGGCGCACCGCGGCGAAGGCGGCGCGCACGGAGCCCGACATCACCGAATCCACCGCCGCGACGCCGGCCCCAGCGGCCCGCAGCGCAGCCTCTGCCGAGCCGGCGCTGACCACCGTGTCGGGGTCGATGTTGATGGGCTCGCCCGGGGGCGGGGAGAGGGCGAGCACGGCGCGGACATGCGGCGCCGGATGCACGCGCAGCAGCGCCTCCTCCTCGGCGCGGGGCGCCTCCTCGCGGAGCAGGTGGGAGAAGGTCTCGGCCTCCAGCGCCGCCATCACGTGGCGCAGCCGGTCCGGGCACTCGGGATGGAATGGCCCGGTGTCGTGTGCGAGGCAGGCCTTGTGGGTGAGGAGGAGGACGGTCATGCCGGGCCGCGCGCGCGAATGAGGAAACTCAGCACGCCCGCCTCGTCCGACCAGGCAAGCAGCGCATGGCCGGTCTCGCGGCAGAAAAGCTGGAAGTCCTTGACCGCGGCGCGATCGGTCGCCAGCACCCGCAGCTGGGCACCCGCTGGCATGGCGCGCAGTTCGCGTTGCGCGCGCAGGACCGGCAGCGGACACGTCATGCCTTTGACGTCGAGGACGGTTTCGCTCATCGCTGCGACTCTGCGCGGTGCGCGCGCCGCGGGCAAGGCAGGCGGGGTGGGAATGGCGGGAGTGAGGATCGGGGTCGATCTCGGCGGCACGAAGATCGAGGTCGCGGCGATCGGGGAGGACGGCGGCATCATGCTGCGCGAGCGCACGGCGACACCCCTGGGCTATGTCGCCACCGTCGCGGCCATCGTCGAGCTGGTGCGCGGCGCGGAGGCGCGGCTCGGCGCGAGTGCCAGCGTAGGCATCGGCATTCCGGGCGTGATCTCGCCGGCGACGGGGCTGGTGAAGAACGCCAACTCCATCGCGCTCAACGGCAACCCGTTTGACCGCGACGTCGGCACGGCGCTCGGGCGCGAGGTGCGGGTCGCCAATGATGCCAATTGCTTCGCGCTGAGCGAGGCGTTGGACGGCGCCGGGGCGAGCGGGCGCGTCGTGTTCGGCGTTATCCTCGGCACCGGCTGCGGCGGCGGCATCGTGGTGGACCGGCGCATCGTCGAGGGCAGGCACCGCATCGCGGGCGAGTGGGGCCACATGCCGCTGCCCTGGCCGCAACCCGAGGAGCAGCCGGGCAATACCTGCTGGTGCGGCCAGCGCAATTGCCTCGAGACCTGGCTCGCCGGGCCGGCACTGGCGGCGGATTGCGACGGGCCGGGCAGCCGCGACACGGGCAGCATTCCGGCGCGCGCCGCGGCGGGGGAGGAACGGGCGAAGGCGGCACTCGCCAGGCACGCGGACCGGCTGGCGCGCGGGCTTGCCGTCATCATCAACATCCTCGACCCCGACATCATCGTTCTCGGTGGCGGGCTTTCGAACATGGCCCATCTCTACGAGGCGGTGCCGGCGGCGATGAAGCGCTACGTGTTCTCCGACTTCGTGGATACGCCGATGGTGCGGGCGAAGCACGGCGACTCCTCCGGCGTGCGCGGCGCCGCGTGGCTCTGGCCCCCAGACTGAGGCGTTCAAGTTGACCGGCGCGTGCTAAAGTCCGTGCCATGCCGGCGCTGTGCCGCGACTGCTTCCGTGTGCTGGAGGACGCGCCCTGCAAGTGCGGCGGGCGCGTGGTGCGCCATGTCGAGCTGTTCAGCCTCAGCCTCGCGCACATCGATTGTGATGCGTTTTACGCCAGCGTGGAGAAGCGCGACCGGCCGGAACTCGCCTCGCGGCCGGTGATCGTGGGCGGCGGTACGCGCGGCGTGGTGGCCGCCGCGTGCTACGTCGCGCGCATGGCCGGCGTGCGCAGCGCCATGCCGATGTTCAAGGCCCGCCGCTTGTGCCCGGACGCCGAGGTCATCCCGCCCGATTTTCGCAAATACGCAGCGGCGGCGCGCGATATCCGCGAGCGCATGTTCCGGCTCACGCCGCTGGTCGAGGTGCTCTCGATCGACGAGGCGGTGCTCGATCTCGCCGGGACCGAGGCGCTGCACGGCGCGCCGCCGGCCGTCGTGCTCGCGCGCTTCGCGGCCGAGGTGGAGCGAGAGGTGGGTGTCACCGTCTCGGTCGGCCTGGCGCGCAACCGGCTCCTGGCCAAGCTCGCCGCCGGGCGGGACAAGCCGCGCGGCTTCTCGGTGCTGGGCGCGGATGCGGCGCAGTACCTGGCACCGCGGCCGGTGCGGCTGCTGCCGGGAGTCGGACCCGCCGGCGCCGCGCGGCTTGCGGCCATGGGGATCACCACGCTCGGGCAGTTGCAGACGCTGGATGCGCGCACCGCGCGGGTGCGCCTGGGAGAGGAGGGGCCGTTGCTGGTCGCGCGCGCGAGGGGCGAGGATGCGCGGACGGTGCGGCCAGGGCGCGAGGCGAAGTCGGTCAGCGCCGAGACCACGTTCGAGCACGATCTCGCCGGGCGCGAGGAGCTGGAGGCGGTGCTCTGGCGCCTGTGCGAAAAGGTGGCGCGCCGGCTCGCCGAAAACGAACTCGCCGCCGCTGGGGTCACGCTCAAGCTACGCAGCGCGAGCTTCGCCACACGCACCCGCGCGGCGCGGCTGGCGGCGCCCACGCTGCTGCCAGACCGCCTGTTCGAGGCCGGGTGCCGGCTGCTCTCGCCGGCCATTGACGGTACTGCTTACCGGCTCATCGGTATCGGCGCCGATCCCTTGGCGCCGGTCGCGGAGGCCGACCCGCCGGACCTCGCCGACCCGTCACTCACCCGCCGCGTGGCGGCGCAGCGCGCGGTCGATGCGCTGCGGGGTCGGTTCGGCGAGAGCGCCGTCATGCGCGGGCGTGGCCTGCCGCGTGGTTCAGCCTCGTGAGACCGCCAGCGGTCTGCGCCGGTCAGCAATGCGACGGGCGCAGCGCGAAGTGCACGAGGTGGCCCTTCATCTGGAAGTCGCCGAAATCCATGAAGATGCCGTCGGCGACGCCGTTGGAGAAATAGCGCATGCCGATCTGCATCGTCGGCTCCATCGCCCGCGGCGCGCGATCGAAGAAGCCGATATGCACGCGCCCGCTCTTGAGTCCCTTGAGCGCCGGCCATTTCGTATGCGAGGGCGTGCCCCAGGTGGCGAGCGCCACGGTTGAGTTTTCCGCGCCATGGGCGCTGGTGCCGTCGAACAGCGGCATGGACATCACATGCTTCCCGTTCTCGGAGGCGGCGATGATGAGGCGGTTCTGCGCCATCGGGAAGGTCGTGCCCGGCGGCAGCGGGATGCGCATGGGCTTCGGCAGCGTGTAGATCGCGACCCCCGGGCCGCCCGGCCGGTCGAGATGAGCCTCGCCGGCGATGTCCGCGGTGGTCTGCCCGTCCGTCGTCTCGTGCAGGCGGAAGCGCAGCGTCCGCCCGTACTTGCTTTCCCAGGTCGTGTAGTCGGAGATCGAACGGTTCACCGAGCCGTTGCTGTTCGCGACCTCGAGCTCCAGCCGCTGCTGCACCGCCCAGGCGGTGCAGGCGTCGATCACGTCGTAGGTCATGCGCCCGGTCGCACCGATCACGCCGCCGCGCGCGGCGCCCAGCGTCAGGTCATAGACCGCGTGATGGGCGGCAAGCGTGATCGCGCTCGCGCGGACCGGCGCCGGTGGGGCGGCGGCGGCGGGGAGCGCGGCGAGGATCAGGGCGACGAAGGGGGCGACGAACGGGAGGGGGACGAGCCGGGGGAGGAATGCGCGCATGCCCCGAGATAGGATGTTCACGCGGGCGGCGCCAGCAAAAGGCGATTGACCGAAACGAGCCGCGAGAAGGTCTCGCGCCAGGCACGCGCGAAGACGGCGGGCGCGATGCCGCGGCCGGCCAGCGCCTCGCCGATGTCGCCCACGCTGCGCGCACCGTTCACCAGGCGCAGGATCGCCGCGGCCTGCGGCGGCAGCGGCACCGGCGCGCGCAACCCGTCGAACAGGAAGGAGAGCGTGCCGTCCGGCAGGATGGCGCGTGCCAGTTCCTCGCCGGGCATCTCGCGCGCCACCGGCACGCGCGCCGGGTCGGTGGCGTCAGGTGCCGCGCGCGGTTCGCCAATGCGATGGGCATAGACGACGTGCATGCCGATGTTGCCGCACAGCGACTCCGCCAGCGCCGCGCGGCCGATAGGATCGAGCCGCGCGGCGCGGGCGCGCAGGCGCGGGTCGGGCAGGTAGGTATCGGGGTCGTAGCGCATCGGCTCGATCCAGGCCGCGACCGCGAGGCTCCGGGTGGCGAGCAGGGCGTGGAACTCCGCGACGGTGTAGGCGCGGTCGCGCGGGTTGAGCAGCAGGTCGGCCAGCCCCGCGTCGCCACCGGTGATGTGGTCGGCGAAGCCGCGGTTGAAGCGTAGCCAGGCGGATTGCGGCAGGTGGCGCAGCACCCGGCGCGCGGCGTCGACGCGCTCGGCGAGCAGCTCATCGTCCGGGGCGAGCAGGCGCAGCGCGTCCTGCAGCATGTACACGCCGGTGCGCCCGTAGGGCGCGTAGACCATGAGGCCGAGCCCACCCCCCGGAGCCAGGACTGAGAGCAACGCCGCCAGCCCCGCCGCGGGGTCCGGCAGATGGTGCAGCACGCCGCAGCAATCGACGTAGTCGAACGGTCCGAGTTCGAGCTTCGGCAGGTCCAGCAGCGAGGCCTCGACGAAGTCGATGTTGTCGAGCCCGCGCGCGGCGGCGCGTGCCTCGGCGATGCGGCGTGCGGC
>DAHUXX010000172.1 GCA_027306955.1 Acetobacteraceae bacterium
GCCTCGGCCTCGGCGAGCCAGGCAGTGAGCTGGGCAAAGGGATCCTGATCCATGCGCGCCACCTTTCAATGGGGGCGGTGTTATGGGACGGCACCGGCCGGACGCCAAGCGACCCCCGCCAGATCGCAACGGCCGGGAAACGACCGGCTTGCGCCCGAACGGGGGCTGCGCGAGAGAAGAGGCATGGACGAAAGCAAGAAGCCGCCCGAGGGCACGCTGATGCGCGGAAAGCGGGGCCTCATCATGGGCGTCGCCAACGACCGTTCGCTCGCCTGGGGCATTGCCGCCGCCTGCGCGGCCCAGGGTGCGGAACTCGCCTTTTCCTACCAGGGCGAGGTGATGGAAAAGCGGGTACGCCCGCTCGCCGAGAGCCTCGGCGTGCCGGTACTGCTGCCCTGCGATGTTGGCGACGACGCCGCGATCGACACCGCCTTCGCCGAGATCATGCGCATCTGGGGCGGGCTCGACTTCCTGGTGCACGCGATTGGGTTCGCCGATAAACAGTATCTGCGCGGACGTTATGTCGACACGCCGCGGGACGCATTTCTGCAGGCGCTCGATATTTCATGCTACTCCTTCGCCGCGGTGGCGCGTCGGGCGGCGGCGATGATGCCGGAGGGGGGCTCGCTGCTGACCCTCTCCTATCTCGGCGCCGAGCGGGTGATGCCGCAGTACAACGTCATGGGGGTGGCGAAGGCAGCGCTCGAAGCCTCCGTGCGCTACCTCGCGGCCGATCTCGGCGGGCAGGGCCTGCGGGTGAACGCCATTTCCGCCGGACCGATCCGTACCCTGGCCTCCTCGGGCATCGGCGATTTCCACTACATCCTGCGCTGGAACCAGTTGAACACGCCGCTGCGGCGCAACATCACGATCGGCGACGTCGGCGGGGCGGCGCTGTACCTGCTCTCCGAACTCGGCTCCGGCGTGACCGGGGAGGTACATCACGTGGATGCGGGTTACCACGTCGTGGGAATGAAGAACCCTGACGCGCCGGATATCGCGGCGGCCGGTTGAACCGCGACGATGTCGCACAACAGCTTCGGCCAGCTTTTCCGCGTGACGACCTGGGGCGAGAGCCATGGGAAGGCGATCGGCGCGGTGGTGGATGGCTGCCCGCCGCGAATCCCTCTCAGCGAGGCGGATATCCAACCCTTCCTGGACCGGCGCCGACCGGGGTCGTCAAAATTCACCACACAGCGGCAGGAAGCCGATTCCATCAGTATAATGTCCGGCGTCTTCGAAGGTATGACGACCGGCACGCCAATATCGCTCGTCATCGAGAACACGGACCAGCGCTCGCGGGATTATGCGGAGATCGCAAACCGGTTCCGGCCCGGGCATGCAGATGTCACCTACTTCGCAAAATACGGAATCCGTGATTATCGCGGCGGCGGAAGGTCATCCGCGCGCGAAACGGCGATGCGCGTGGCGGCTGGCGCGATCGCGCGGAAGGTCGTCGTCGGAATGACCATCCGTGGAGCGCTGGTCCAGATGGGGCCGCACAAGATCGACCGCGCGCGTTGGAACTGGAGCGAAGTCGATAACAATCCCTTCTTTTGTCCGGACGGCGCGACCGTTCAGGCGTGGGAATCCTATCTTTCTGGGGTTCGGAAATCCGGATCTTCTTGCGGTGCCGTCATTGAGCTTGTCGCCGAGGGCGTGCCGCCGGGACTGGGCGCGCCGGTCTACGGCAAGCTCGACGCGGACATCGCCGCCGCGCTCATGAGCATCAACGCGGTCAAGGGGGTTGAGATCGGCGACGGGTTTGCCGCCGCCGAGCTGTCGGGCGAGGAGAACGCCGACGAGATGCGCATGGAGGGCGGCGAAGTCCGTTTCCTTGCCAATCACGCGGGCGGCATCCTGGGCGGCATTTCCACCGGCCAACCGATTGTCGCACGCTTCGCGGTGAAGCCGACCAGCTCCATCCTCTCGCCGCGGCGGACCGTCGATCTCGAGGGGCACGAGGCCGAGATCGTCACCAAGGGCCGCCACGACCCCTGCGTCGGCATCCGCGCCGTTCCGGTGGGCGAGGCCATGCTGGCGTGCGTGCTTGCCGACCATCTCCTGCGCCATCGCGCGCAGAACCCCGACGCGCCAACCTCCCTGCGCCTGCCGCGCAACTGACGGCGGGGCTAATGGCCCGGGGCCGAGCGCATCGCCGCGTCCCTATCTCTTAACGTAGCGCCGCTCGCCGGTTGTCTGGTTGAACCAGACGTCCACAACCGTGCCGTCAGGCTCGCGAAAGCGCTCGCCGGTGCGCTCCCAGCCGGGGCCGGGACGCTCGTCATCAGTGCGCCCGCGGTGCTCGAACGCCGTGCCGAGCACGACCATCGAACCCGCGATGATCGGGCCCATCGCCGGCAGGCCGGCGCCGGCGAAGATCGCAACGACCCCGCCGGCCAGCAGCAGCAGGCCGAAGGCGAAGACCGCATCGCGCAGGGTCACGCGGGATCCAGTACCACGGCCGTGCCGTACGCGACGATCTCGCTCATCGTCTGGCCGATCTCCGAGGAATCGAAGCGCATCATCAGCACCGCGTTGGCGCCCATTTCCGTCGCGTTGGCGATCATCCGGTCCAGCGCGTGGCGGCGCGCCTGCTCCAGCATGTCCGTGTACTCCTTAATCTCTCCGCCAACGATTGAACGCAGCCCGGCCGCGATGTTGCCGCCTAGGCCGCGGCTGCGCACCACGACGCCGAAGCATTGGCCCAACGTCTCGCGCACGCGATGGCCGGCCACGTTTTCCGTCGTCACCACAATCATCCTGGCTCCTTTCAGCTGGGGGTCCGCCGTTGGCGCGAAAGGGCGAGCAGGCGCTGGTGGGCGAGGGTCTCGGCAGGGGCGCCGGTACGCTTGATCTCGCGTTCCGTCTCCCACAGCGCGGTGCAGGCGGCTTCCAGCGCCGGAGCGGACCAGCGCTCGAGCGCACGGACCAGCTGGCGCTCGCGCTTGAAGAAGACGGGCGGGCGGATGGCGCGCACCGCCTCCGCCGCGCCTTGCCCCGCCTCGCGCATCCCGAGGGCGGCGCGAGCCAGGCGCTGGAACAGCGGCAGCGCCGCGCGGATGACCTGCACCGGGTTCGCCCCCTCCGCCATGGCGCGGGCGAGCGCGCGGTCGGCGGTTTCGGCATCGCCCTCGGCGGCGGCGTGAATCGCGTCGTCGAGCGACAAGCCGGAAGCCTCGCCGATCACCGCCTCGGCGTCAGCCAGCGTCACCCGGCCGGAATCACCTGCGTAAAGCGCCAACTTCTCCATCTCCGCGCGGGTCACGGCGCGGTCGGCGCCGAGCTGCGCGGAGAGAAAAGCGAGCGCATCCGGCGTCGCGGTCACACGGTGCGCGCCAAGGATGGTGCCGATCGTGCCCTCCAGCGCGCGACCCTCCTCCGCGTAGCAGCCCAGCACCGCGGCATCGGCGGCCCTGGTGAGC
The DNA here is from genome assembly GCA_027306955.1 of Acetobacteraceae bacterium. GTDB lineage: Bacteria > Pseudomonadota > Alphaproteobacteria > Acetobacterales > Acetobacteraceae > JAJXXT01. The sequence continues at coordinate 3,426 of DAHUXX010000172.1, forward strand.
TGGGCAACCAGTTTCGAACGGCCGGTAAGGCCCGGGCCCTCGAGGATCAGCAGCGCCTCGCCCGGCCCCGCGAGCGCCGCGGCGACGGCCCCGGACGCACCATCCCCGGCCTCGCGCAGCCGCACCACCCTGCGCCCGCCGGTGAGCGAAAGCGCCGTCATTTCCTCAGGCAGGCGCCCGGCTTCCTCGCGCGCGAGTTCGACATAGCGGAACGGGTCGTCGAGCGAGCCGAGGACGCCTCTGGCCAGGGCCGCGGAGCGCTCGCGGATCAGGCCTTCGTCCTCGCCATGCAGCAGCACCGCCCGGACGGCGCCGGGGTCACGCAGGAAGCGTTCCGCCTGGCGGGGCTCGATCTTCATCGCTCGTCGCCGTCGGTCATGCGGGGCGTGCGCATCATGCGGGCGGCGGATGTTTCTCGAAATAAAGCGCCAGCTGCAGCGCAATCTGGTCGGCCAGCGCCTTGGCGATGCGCCGTTGGACCGCCTCGTTCGCCAGGTCAGCCGCGAAATACTGCTGGTCGATGATGTCGTAGCCATCGACATCGCGCGCCGTGCCGTGGGCGAGCGTGGCGCCGGTCGGACCTTCCGACGCGAGGGTCCAGCTTGCAGTGCCGATCAGACGGACATGGGTCGGCACCGAGTCCGGCCGCACCCCGATCGCGTCGCTCGACAGGCCTAGATTGGTGACCAGCCGATAACGGTGGATCTTGCCCTGGCCGTCCTGCTCCAGCCGCGCCTGCAACGCCTCGCGGGTCAGCTGGCCGAAGCGTTCCGGGATGAGGGCGACGTCGACCTGCGAGAGACCGGTGACCGCGGGCGCGGTCGTGCCGCGCGTCGCATACACCGGATGGAAGCCACAGCCGGCGACGGCGAGGAGGGCGAGGACGGGGAGCGCGTGCTTCACGCGCCGAGTG
>DAHUXX010000175.1 GCA_027306955.1 Acetobacteraceae bacterium
AGGCTGATCGGGTCGAAGCGCGCGCAGATTTCGCGGATGCGGCCCAGCAGCCAGTCCTGTTCGGCGGTGCTGCCCTCGACCTCGATGATCAGCATCGCCTCGGCATCGAGCGGATAGCCGGCATGGGCGAAGGCCTCGCAGGCGTGGATCGCCGGGCGGTCCATGAACTCGAGCGCCACCGGAATGATCCCGGACGCGATGATGGCGTCCACGCAGGCTCCCGCGACCTCGTTGGAACTGAACCCCGCAAGCATCGCCCGCGCGCCCTCCGGCAGCGGCAGGATGCGCACGATCACCTCGGTCACCACCAGCAACTGCCCCTCGCTGCCGACCACCAGGCCAAGCCAGTCCGTCGGCGCCGCGTCCGGGTACTTGCCGCCCAGGGTGATGACCTCGCCCTCCACCGTCACCGCGCGCAGGCCGAGCACGTTGTTGGACGTGACACCGTAGCGCAGGCAATGCGCGCCGCCCGAGTTCATCGCCACGTTGCCGCCGATCATGCAGGCGAGCTGGGAGGACGGGTCGGGCGCATAGAAGAACCCCCTGCCCTTCACCGCCTCGGTGATGGCGAGGTTGGTGACGCCCGCCTCCACCACGGCGAAGCGGTCGGTCTCGTTGATCTCGAGGATGCGGTTCATGCGCGCGAGGCCCATCACCACCGCGTCCGCCATCGGCAGCGCGCCGCCCGAGAGCGAGGTGCCGGCGCCGCGCGGGATCACGCGCACGCCCTCGCGCGACAGCAGGCGCATCGCGGCCGCCACCTCCTCGGTCGAGCGCGGCAGCACCACCGCGAGCGGCGGCTGGCGGTAGGCGGAGAGCCCGTCGGTTTCGTAGGGCTTGAGCTCGAGCGGCGCGGCGATGACCGCGTCCGCGGGCAGGATGGCACGCAGCCCCGCCACGATCGCCTCGCGGCGATCGAGCACGTCCTGCTTCGGTTCCGGCTGTCGGATCATGGCCCCTCCCGTTCGGGAGGGAATCTGGCGGCGAACGGCGCCGCCCGCAAGAAGACCGGGCCTAGCCCTGGCGCACCTTCATGCGCGGGTTCTTCTTGTTGATCACGTAGACGCGCCCGCCGCGACGCACCACGCGGCAGTTCTTGTCCCGGGTCTTGGCCGATTTCAGGCTGTTACGCACGCGCATGGCACATCCAACGGTGAGGAGAAGGGTCTGAGGCAAACGGGAGGCGCGCGGAGTAGGACGCGGCCCCGTTCCTGTCAAGCAATGGGCTCAGACGCTCCCCGCCACGCGGTCCTCGCCGCCGACGCCGAGCTGCTTGAGCTTGCGGTGCAGCGCGCTGCGCTCCATGCCCACGAACTGCGCCGTGCGGCTGATATTGCCGGCGAACCGCAGCAACTGCGCCTGCAGGTACTGGGTCTCGAACAGGTCGCGCGCCTCGCGCAGCGGCAGCGCCATCAGGTCGGCGGAGGGGTCGAGGCTCGCCAGCAGCGGCGCGGCACCCGCCACCTCCGGCGGCAGCATCGCGGCACGGATCGGCTCCGCGGCCGCGCCCGGCGCCATGATCAGCAGCCAGTCCATCACGTTGCGCAGCTGGCGGACGTTGCCCGGCCAGTCATAGGCCTGCAGCGCCGTCACCGCGTCCTCGGCGAGCCCCCGCGGCGGCATGCCGGAGACCTCGGCGGAGCGGGCCATGAGGTGGCGCGCCAGCATCGGCACGTCCTCCCGCCGCTCGCGCAGCGACGGCACACGCAGCGGCACCACCGCGAGACGGTAGAACAGGTCCTCGCGGAACCGCCCGTTGCCGATCTCCGCGCGCAGGTCGCGATTCGTCGTCGCCAGCACCCGCACATCGACGCGCACCCGCCCGCCGCCGCCCACGCGCTCGAACGCCTGCTCCTGCAGCGCGCGGACGATCTTGCCCTGGGTCTCGAGCGGCATGTCGGAGACCTCGTCGAGCAGCAGCGTGCCGCCATGCGCGCGCTCCAGCACGCCGGCGCGGCGCGGCTCGCGCGCCGCATCGACGCCGCCCTCGACGCCGAACAGCTCCTCCTCGAAGCGCGCCGGGCTCAGCGTCGCGCAGTTGAGCACCACGAACGGCCCGTCGGCGCGGCGCGAGAGGCGGTGGATCATGCGCGCCGCGACTTCCTTGCCCGCGCCGGCCGCCCCGCTGATCAGCACGCGCGAGCCGGTCGGTGCGACCTTCTCGATCGCGGCGCGCAGCGCGTGGATGACGCCGCTGTTGCCGGCGAGCTCCGTCTCCGGCCCCGCGCGCAGGCGCAGCTCCGCGTTCTCGCGCTCCAGCCTGGCCGCCTCCAGCGCGCGCTGGACCACCAGCAGCAACCGGTCGGACTGGAACGGCTTCTCGATGAAGTCGTAGGCGCCGTTGCGGATGGCGGTGACGGCGGTCTCGATCGTGCCGTGGCCGGAGATCATCACCACCGGCACCTGTGGCTCCTCCGCGTGCAGCGCCTCCAGGATGCCGAGCCCGTCGAGCGAGGAGCCCTGCAGCCAGATGTCGAGCACGACGAGCGAGGGCCGGCGCTGGCGGAATGCCGCGAGCGCTCCGTCGGCGTTTTCCGCCTGGCGCGTCTCGTACCCCTCGTCGCGCAGAATCCCCTCGACGAGGTCGCGGATATCGGGCTCGTCGTCGACGATCAGGATTTCAGCGGCCATGGGTCGGCAGCGTGACCAGGTGTTCGGGATCCATGCCGCCTTCCTGCGACGGCGCCGGCCGTGCCGCAAGGGCGGGGTCGGAACGGGCCGCGGAGGCCAGGCGCAGCGTCACCGTCGCCAGAGCGCCTCCGCCCAGCCAATCCTCGCGCGGCACGCGGTCGGCGAGCGCCAGCTGCCCGCCATGGTCCTCGAGAATCTTCTTCACGATCGCAAGCCCGAGCCCGGTGCCCTTGGGCTTGTGGGTGACATAGGGTTCGGTGAGGCGCTCGCGGTCGGCCTCTGGCAGGCCGACGCCATCGTCGGCGATGGCCAGCACCGCCTCCTCGCCGCGCTGCTCGAGCGTGATCTCGATGCGGCCCCGGCCCGCCGGTTCATGCCCCGCCTCCTCGGTGCTGCCGCGCATCAGGATCGCATCGACCGCGTTCTGCAGCAGGTTGGTCAGCGCCTGGCCGAGCAGCCGCCGGTCCGCGCGCACCATGGGCCCCGATGGCGGCAGCCTGCCGACGAAGGCGATGTCCGGGCGGGAGGCGCGCGGCAGCACCAGCGCCTCGCGCACGATCTGGCCCAGGTCCTCCGGGCGCATCACCGGTTGCGGCATGCGCGCGAAGGAGGAAAACTCGTCCACCATGCGGCGGATGTCGCCGACATGGCGCACGATGGTGTCCGCGCAGGTGCGGAACGTCTCCGGGTCGGACTCGATCTCGCGGGCGAAGCGGCGCTTGAGCCGCTCGGCGGCGAGCTGGATCGGGGTCAGCGGGTTCTTGATCTCGTGCGCGATGCGCCGCGCGACATCGGCCCAGGCCGCCGTGCGCTGCGCCGTCTGCAGCGCCGTGATGTCGTCGAAGGTGGCGACATAGCCGGTGACGGTCGCCGCCTCGCCCTCGGCATCGGAGCGCGGCTCCGCGCCGGGCTCGGCCCCGATCCGCTCGGCGCCGATGCGCACCAGCAGTGTCCGCCGCGAGCCCGCGGGGCCGACCACGATCTCCGCGGTGCGGCTCCTCTCCGGTGCCGCGCGCACCTCCTCGAACAGCGGGCCGAACTCCGGCACCGCTTCCTCGACCTTCTTGCCGAGGGCGCCCCACAGGTCGCGCCCGAGCAGCGCGCTCGCGGCGCGGTTGGGCAGCTCGACCACGCCGGCGCGGTCGAGCCCGATGACGCCGGCCGAGACGCCGGAGAGCACGGCCTCCGTGAAGCGCCGCCGGGAATCGATCTGGCCATACGCGTCCATCAGCTCGCGCCGCTGCTCGGCGAGCTGACCGGTCATGCGGTTGAAGGCGCGGATCAGCCCCGCCACCTCGTCGTCCGAGCGCGGCTCATCGACGCGCACGTCGAGCTCGCCGCCGCGCACGCGCTCGGCCGCCGCGACCAGGGCCGCGATCGGGCGCACCAGGCCCGAGGCGAACATCACCGCGACCGACACCGCGGCCAGCAGCACCAGCAGCGCCACCACGGCGAAGATGAGCGCGAAGAAGACCTGCAGGTTGGCGCGGTTGCGGTCCAGCCGCTGGTAGGCCGAGGCGCCCTGCTCCGTCAGCTGCAGATGCCGCAGGATGGTGGGATCCACCGGCCGGCTCACCTGCAGGAGCGCCGGCGGGATGGAGGGAAGCCGGAGTAGCGCGCGCACCCGTGTCGAGTTCGGGCTCGCGAGCACCACCACCTGCCCCTTTTCGGCCAGCACCACCGCCCATTGCGGCGGCGGTGTCGCGCCGAAGCCGCCGAGCAGGCCGGCCGAGGCCAGCACCTGGCGGGTCTTGGGGTCGAAGATGACGGCGTCCGAAAGCCCGCGCAGCGTTGTCTGGCCGGCGAGGAAATTGGCGAAGGCCGCGTTGTCGCCGGCGATGAACTGGTTGGCGCGGACGAGGTCGTTGGCCATGCCGACCGCCTCGCCGCGGATGTTGCGCTCGCTCTCCGCGACATAGCCGCGCGCGACAGCGAGGCTCTCGTTGACGGCGGCGCGCACCGGCTGGTTGAACCAGGCGCGGATGCCAAGGCCGAAGAAGATCACGGAAAGCATGGCGACCACGATCGCCGGCACCACCGCGACGCCGCCCAGCAGCAGCACGAGCCGCACATGCAGCCGCGAGCCGGCCGAGCCGCGCCTTCGCTCCACCCACATGCGCGTGAGCCGTGCCGCCAGCACCGCGCCGAGGATCAGGATCACGGTGATGTTGGCGAGCACCAGGGCCACGACCGTGTTCGGCTGCGGCACGCCGGTCGCGAGCAGCACGAAGGTGGCGACGGCGAGCACGAGGGCCGTCACCGCCAGGATCACCGTCGGCGCGCGCCCGAGCAGCCAGCGGGCGATGCCGCCGCGCAGGCGCGGCTTGCGCGCCGGCGCCCCGGCCGGCCCATCCTCGCTCAGGTGGCCCCGCCCGCTCAGGCGATCCCCCGCACGACCTCGATGGCGAGGTCGCGGATCTTCTTGCGCAGCGTGTTGCGGTTGAGCCCCAGCATCGCCGCGGCCCTGATCTGGTTGCCGCGCGTCGCCGACAGGGTCAGGCGGATCAGCGGCCGCTCCACCTCCGCGATCACCAGGTCGTAGATGTTGGCGGCATCGCCCTCGGCACCGGCGAGCACGCCCTGGACGTGCCGCTCGACGGCGGCGGCGAGCGTCTCGGGTGCGGTGGCGCGCGGTGCGTCCGCGTCGCGAGACCCGCGCTCGCGGCGATCGTCGGGCTCGTCGAGCTCGGCCTGGATCGCCGCCTCGCCGATCACCTCGTCGGGCCAGAGCGCGGCGAGCCGGCGCATCAGGTTCTCCAGCTCGCGCACGTTGCCCGGCCAGCGGTGCTGGCGCAGCGCGTCGATCGCCCGCTGGTCGAGCGATTTGCGCGCGAGCCCGTCCGCCTCGGCGCGGCCGAGGA
>DAHUXX010000180.1 GCA_027306955.1 Acetobacteraceae bacterium
CGGGATAGTCGAGCAGCTCGTCGACCGGCCAGTTCTTCACCCGCGGCCGGTCGTCGGCGTGCGCCACGATCCATCGCGACCGCAGCGCGGCGGCGAGCCATGCGTGCCGGTTGTCGCCGGGCAGGATCGCGAGGTCGAACCCGTCCTGGCGCAGCATCGCCGCGACCGTCGCGAAGCGGCGCGGGTGATAGGGCCAGACGACGACGCCGTAGGGAGGCGCAGCATAGAGCGGCAGCATCGGCAGGGTGCTCAGCAGCACGATCTCCGTCGCCGGATAGCGTTCGCGCAGCTTCGCCAGCAGCGCGGTCACCAGGATGGCATCGCCCAGCCGCAGGTGCGGCGCCACGAGAATTCGCCTGGGCTCGTCCGGGCGGGTTCGCGCCCGCCGGTCCGAGAGGCGCACGCGAAGCGCCCGCAGGACGATACGAACCAGCGATGGAATCTCACTGTCCAAGGACCGATCACCCCGCGCCACGTCGGCGACGAACCGGGCCGAAGCCCGGGGCTAGGACAGCACCCGCCCGGCGACGGCGTCGAGCTTCTTCATCAGCCCGGCGTCGCGGGCCTTCTCCGCGGTGATCAGCGCGTGGTCGAGCGCGCGGTCGCAGCCGCAGGGGCAGGGGCCGCGCTCATGGCCGAGCGCCGGCACCGCCTCGGCCACCAGCCGGCGGGCGTTGTCGGCGTTCTGCCCCAGCACGCGCACGACCATCTCCACCGTCACGTGGTCGTGGTCCGGGTGCCAGCAATCGTAGTCCGTCACCATCGCCACGGTGGCGTAGCAAAGCTCCGCCTCGCGGGCGAGCTTGGCCTCGGGCATGTTGGTCATGCCGATCACCGCGCAGCCCCAGCTCCGGTAGAGCTCGCTCTCCGCCCTGGTGCTGAACTGCGGGCCTTCCATCACCAGGTAGGTGCCGCCGCGCGTCACCGGCAGGCCGAGGGCCTTTGCGGCACTCTCCAGCGCGTCGCCAAGCCTGGCGCAGACCGGGTGCGCCATCGAGACGTGCGCGACGCAGCCCTTGCCGAAGAAACTCTTCGCGCGCGCGAAGCTGCGGTCGATGAACTGGTCGACGATGACGAAATGCCCGGGCGGCAGCGCCTCGTGCAGGCTGCCGACGGCGGAGAGCGAGAGAACCTCCGTCGCCCCCAGCCGCTTCAGCGCGTCGATGTTGGCACGGTAGTTGAGGTCCGTGGGCGAGAGCGCGTGCCCGCGCCCGTGCCGCGGCAGAAACAGGCAGCGCCCCCCCCCCGGATTGCCCCCCAGCACACCTTCCAGGACCTCATCGGAGGGATCGCCCCAGGGCGTCGCGACCTTGTGCCAGCGCCGCTCGGCGAGCCCCGGGATGTCATACAGTCCTGAGCCGCCGATGATGCCGATCGTGGGTGTCACGCCGGGAACCCGGCGCTCAGTGCTCGACGTCCGACCACACCTTCCGCTTCACCGCGTAGGTCAGGCCGGTGAGGAGCGCGAGGAAGATCACGATGTGCACGCCCATCCGCTTGCGCGCCTCCATCTCCGGGTTGGAGACGAAGTAGAGGAACGTGGTGAGGTCCCTGGCTTCCTGGTCGAGCGTCGCCTTCGTGCCGTCCGTGTAGGTCACCTGGTCCGGCTGCAGCGGCGGCGGCATGTGGATCAGGTGCCCGGGGAAGTACTCGTTGTAGTAGAGGCCGGAGGGCACCCGCACGCCGGATGGCGGCTTCGTGTAGCCGGTCAGAATGGCGTAGATGTAGTCGGGCCCGCCGGCGCGCGCATCCACCAGCACCGACTGGTCGGGCGGCACCACGCCGTCATTGGCGGCCTTCGCCGCCTCCTCGTTCGGGAACGGGCTCGCGAAGGCGTCGGACGGCAGGCCAGGGCGCGTGCCCGCCGTGCCGTCGCTCTTGATCATCGGCACGTCGACGGAGGCGGCAATGGCCTTGATCTGCGCCTCGGTGAAGCCGATGCCCGCGAGGTCGCGGTAGTGTACGTACTTCATCGCGTGGCAGGCGGAGCAGACGTCCTTGTAGACCAGGAAGCCGCGCTGCGCCGAGGCGCGATCGAAGGTGCCGAACGGTCCGTTGAAGCTCCAGTTCAACTGCGGCAGCGGCGGGGTTTCCTGGGCACGGGCGACGCCCGGCAGGAGCAGGGTGGGCAGGACCAGCGCACCGGCCGCGAGCGCGGCGCTGAGGAAGTTTCGCATCACGCACGCTCCATCGGCTTGGCGGCGGCTGCACCGGGCATTGGGCCGCCGCCGGCGAGCACCGGCTTGCTGATGCTCTCCGGCAGTGGCAGCGGGGTCTCGAGCTTGCCCAGCAGCGGCAGGATCACGAGGAAGTGGAAGAAGTAGTAGGTGGTCGCGATCCGGCCGAGCAGCACCCAGATGCCTTCGGGCTTGTGGGCGCCCACCTCGCCCAGCACGAACACCGCGATCACCAGCAGGAAGATGAACGGCCGGTACAGCGGGCGAAACTTGGCGCTGCGCACCCTCGAGGTATCGAGCCACGGCAGCACGAACAGCACCAGGATCGAGGAGAACATCAGCGTCACGCCGCCGAGCTTGTTCGGCACCGAGCGCAGGATCGCGTAGAACGGCAGGAAGTACCATTCCGGCACGATCTCGGGCGGCGTCTGCAGCGGGTTCGCGCGGATGAAGTTGTCCGGCGCCATGAAGAAGCGCGGCGCGAAGAACACCACGATCGCGTAGACGAGGAAGAAGACGCAGATCCCGACGCTGTCCTTGACCGTGTAGTAGGGGTGGAACGGCACCGTGTCCTGCGGGCCCTTCACGTCGATCCCGAGCGGGTTGTTGGAGCCGGTGATGTGCAGCGCCACGACGTGGAAGAAGACCACGCCGATCAGCACGAACGGCAGGAGGTAGTGCAGCGCGAAGAAGCGGTTCAGCGTCGGGTTGCCGACCGAGAAGCCGCCCCACAGCCAGGTGGTGATGTGGTTGCCCACATAGGGGATCGCGGAGAACAGGTTGGTGATGACGGTGGCACCCCAGAAGGACATCTGCCCCCACGGCAGCACGTAGCCCATGAAGGCGGTGGCCATCATCAGCAGCAGGATGATCACGCCGAGCATCCACAGCAGCTCGCGCGGGTATTTGTAGGACCCGTAGTAGAGCCCGCGGAACAGGTGCACGTAGACCACGATGAAGAACATCGTGGCACCGTTGGCGTGGATGTAGCGCAGCAACCACCCGTAATTGACGTCGCGCATGATGGTCTGGATCGACGCGTAGGCCATGTGCGTGTTCGGCACGTAGTGCATCGCGAGCAGCACGCCGGTGGCGATCATCACCATCAGCTGCACGGTCGCGATCGCCCCGAAATTCCAGAAGTAGTTGAAATTCTTCGGCGTCGGAAAGACCGCGTATTCCCGGTTCATCAGCGTGATGACGGGCAGGCGGGTGTCTACCCAGCGCAGCACCGGGTTCTTGATTTCGGACTTGTACAGGCCGGCCATGTCGTTGCTCCGGAAAGTGTTCGGCGGGCGGAAGGTCGGCCGCTCAGCCGATCCTGGTCTTGCTGTCGGTCTCGAACGCGTGGGGCGGCGGGCTCAGGGGCGGCGGGCCGCGCCGCATCCGGCCCGCGGTGTCGTACTGGCGGTGATGGCAGGGGAGGAACCCGGTGTCGATGCAGGCCCGGCGCGTCGCTTGCGCGGCGCCGGCGCCGGTCAGCAGCGTAAGGAGATCCTGCCTCGAGGCGTCCGCTTGGGGCGCGGGTGCGCCATGGGTCGTGGCCGACATCGTCCGTCCTTGTTCGCCTGTCCGTGGGCTGCACCCCCGGATCGTCGCCTGGGCCACGGCGCGGCCGCGGCGAAAGCTTCTTAGGAGCCGTTTTTCGCGACTGCAACATGCCGTCCACGATATTTGGCGAGGGGCTTCGCGCCGGGTCGCGTCCGGGCGAGACTGGGGCATGCCACAGACCGCCTCGCCCCAGCCCAGCGCCGCCCCGCCGCACGCCGCCCTGCGGCCAGCCGCGCGCGCCTGGTTCGAGGCGCTGAGAGACCGGATCTGTGCTGAATTCGAGGCGATCGAGGCCGAATCGGGCTCCGGCGCGCGCTTCGTCCGCACCCCCTGGGAGCGCGATGCCAACCCGGACGGCAGCGCCGCCGGTCCTGGAGGTGGCGGCGGGGGGGTGATGAGCCTGATGCGCGGGCGCGTGTTCGAGAAGGTCGGCGTTAATGTCTCCACCGTGTCGGGGGAGTTCAGCGAGACGTTCCGCGCCTCCATCCCCGGCGCCGCCGAGGACCCCCGGTTCTGGGCCTCCGGCATCTCGCTCGTCGCCCACATGGCGAGCCCGCGCGTGCCGGCGGCGCATTTCAACACCAGGATGCTGGTCACGACGCAGGGCTGGTTCGGCGGCGGCGGCGACCTCACGCCCATGCGCCTCGAGACGGCGGAGGCGGTGGCGGACGCGGCCGATTTCCACGCCGCCTTCAGCGCCGCCTGCGACCGCCACGACCCTGCCTACTACCCCCGCTTCAAGGAATGGTGCGACCGCTATTTCTACCTGCCGCACCGCGGCGAGCCGCGCGGCGCCGGCGGCATCTTCTTCGATCATTTCGACAGCGGCGACGCGGAACGGGACTTCGCCTTCGTCCGTGACGTCGGCGAGGCGTTCCTCGCCGCCTACCCCGCCATCGTCCGCCGCCGCTGCCGCGAGCCATGGACCGAGGCGGAGCGCGCGCACCAGCTCGTCCGCCGCGGCCGCTACGTGGAGTTCAACCTGCTCTACGATCGCGGCACGCTGTTCGGCCTCAGGACCGGCGGCAACGTCGAGGCCATCCTGATGAGCATGCCGCCAGAGGTGCGGTGGTAGATGCGGTCGTAGGTGCGCTGGCCAGCGCGCTTGCCCTGGCGGTCGGCGCGCGCCGTCAGCCGTCGCCCTCGGCGAGCAGCATCACCAGCCCCGAGAGCACCAGGCTCGCGCCGGCGAGTGCCAGGCCCAGCGCCAGCGTCGCGCGGTCCCCCGGCGCCGCGATCGCAATTCGTGCCGCGATCGTCCGTCCGCCCAGCACCAGCACCGCGCCGGCCGTCCCCAGCGCCCGCGCGAACCCTGCCACGCAGGCTCGCGCCAGCGCCGTGCGGCAGGCGCCGGCCAGCAGCCAGCCCCGCCGCAACGCCCCGATTCCGGTGAGGTAGAGTGCCTGCCCGTAGGCGCCGCGCGCCCGCGCCAGTGCCCGGGACGCGAGCGCGGTCACCCGCGGTGTTGCCAGCGCCGCCTGCGCCGCCACGAGCAGGGCGATGCTGGGCGGCCGCGCCGGCTGCGTGAGCGCCAGGACGACGAGGCCGATCACCACGCTCGGCATGCCGCGCCAGGCCTCGACCCCGGAGAGCAGCAAGCCGCGGCCGGGGAACCGCGCCAACCCCCGCGGGATCGCGATCGCGAGCCCGAGCGCCGCGGCGATCGCGCCGCCGAGCCCCGCCACGATCAGGGTGATGCCGTCGACCATCGTCCCCCCATCAGGCCAGCAGTGCCTGGCTGCGCACCAGGCGCGCGTAGAGGCCCCCCTGGTCCATCAGCGCCGCGTGCGTGCCGGCCTCGACCACGCGCCCGCCCGCCATCGCCACCACCAGGTCCGCGTCGCGCACCGTGGTAAGCCGGTGCGCGACAACGATCGTCGTGCGCCCGGCGCGCAGCCGCGCGAGTGCGGCCTGCACCAGCGCCTCGCTCTCGGTGTCGAGCGCGCTGGTGGCCTCGTCGAGCAACAGCACGCGCGGGTTGCGCAGCAGTGCGCGGGCCAGCGCCACGCGCTGGCGCTGCCCGCCGGAAAGCCGCTGCCCGCCGGGCCCGACGCGGGTGGCGAAGCCCTGCGGCAGCGTCGCGATGAAGCCGCCTGCCGCCGCCGCCGCCGCCGCCTCGATCTCGGCCTCGCTCGCCCCCGGCCGCCCCATCGCGATGTTGGCGGCGACGGTGTCGTCGAACAGCAGCGAATCCTGCCCGACATACGCGATCGCGTCGCGCAGGCTCGCGAGCGTCACCGCCCGCACGTCCGCGCCATCCAGCTGCACCGCGCCGCCCGTCGCCTCCATCAGCCGCGGCAGCAGGGCGAGCGCCGTCGACTTGCCGCCGCCGGAGGGCCCGACGAGGGCCACCATCTTCCCCGGCTCGGCGCGGAAGGAGAGCCCGTCCAGCGCCACCCGCCCGTCCGGGTAGGCGAAGCGCACGTCCGCGAACACCACCTCGCCGTGCCCGGCCGGAAGAGGCGCGGCCCCGGCGCGGTCGGCGATCCCCGGCTGCTCGTCGATGACCGCGAAGATGCGCGCGAGCCCCGCCGCCCCTTCCTGCACCGCCGCGTTGAGGCTGCCGAGGGCACGGATCGGCCGCGCCGCCAGCAGCAGCGCGGTGACGAAGCCGGTGAAGTTGCCGAGCCCGGAGGCGCCGGTCGCCGAGCGCCAGCCGGCGAAGCCGATGACGGCGGCAACCGCGGCGCCGCCCAGCACCTCCAGCATCGGGTCCAGCACCGCGCGGGTGCGGATCATGCGCATCAGGTTGCGCTGCAGGATCGCGAAGGTGCCGGCCGCTCGCGCGACCTCCGCCTCCTCCAGCCGGTAGGCGCGCACCGTGCGCGCCTGGGCGAAGCTCTCCGTGAGCATCGCCGAGGCATCGCCGACGCTCGCCTGCATCCGGCCGGAGGCGTTGCGGATGCGCTTGCCCACGCGCTGGATCGGCAGCGCCGCGAGCGGGTAGAGCAGGGCGGCGATCAGGCACAGCGTCCAGTCCATCCACAGCATCGAGGCGACGAGCGCCACCAGCGTCACCGCGTCCCCCGCGCCGGAGACCGCGCGCACCGCGGCGTCGCGGATGGTGTTGGCGTCCGTCGTGAAGCGTGCCGCGAGCTGCGCCGGTGCCTCGCGCTCGACACGCTGCAGGTCCGCCCGCACCAGGTGGGCGAACATCCCCTCCTGCAGGCCACGCACCACGGAAAGCACCAGGGACTGCACGGTGATCGATTGGAAATACTGCGCCAGCGCCTTGATGCTGGTGATCGCGACGATGAGCACCGGCACCTGGTAGAGGATGCGCGGGTCGTGGTTGTCGAACATGTTGAAGGCGTGGCGGATGACCAGCGGGTAGGCGCCCTGCGCCAGCGCCAGCAGCAGGGTCAGCGCCCCGACCGCGAGGACCAGCGTCCTGCGCGGCCAGACCTGCTCGCGCAGCAGCCGGCGCACCAGCACGCGCGCGTCGGCGCGGGCCTCGGGGTGCGGTTCGCTCGGTTGCGCGTCCATCGCGGCCGTCTAGCAGCGCCGCCCCCTCTCGTCACGGCACCGCCGCCGGGACGCAGTTCAGGCAGGCGCCTTCTCGTACGCCCGGTAAGCCTCGGCGAAGATCTCGTCCATCGGCCGGCCGGCGACGTATCCCTTCATGCCCCGCGGCTTGCGCACCCCCGGCAGCTGGCGCGGGCATTCCTCGATCCTGCCCAGCACCGTGCGCACCGGCAGCAGCGCCGTCCAGGCCGGCACCGCGTAGTCCTCCTCCTCGTCGTGCACGCCGACGTCGCGGATCTTGGCCGAGGCCTGCTCGATCTCCATGCCGATGAAGCTGGTCGCCTTGATCTCCTGCTTCGTGGGCGGTCGCATCAGGCCGGCGCGGCCGGGGAAGAAGCGGTCGAGGAACCGGTCCATCAGCCGCAGCTTTTCCTCCGGGTCGTCGATGAGGCGCGCGGTGCCGAATGCCATCACCGAGCGGTAATTCACCGAGTGGTTGAACCCGCAGCGCGCCAGCACGATCGCGTCCACATGCGTGACGGTGAGGCAGACCGGGAGTCCCCGCCCTTCGTTGCCCCCGCCCTGGTTGCGGATCATCCGGCTGGCCGAGGAGCCGTGCCAATAGAGCCGGTCGCCCTCGCGCCAGAACGAGGTCGGCGTGCAGTAGGGCTGCCCGTCGATCACGTAGGCGATGTGGCAGACCAGCGCCCGGTCCAGGATGTCGTACACGCTCGCCTTGTCGTAGTGCCCGCGCATCGGCCGGCGGACGACGCGGTTGCGCTTGCTGATGGGGAAGGAGTCGGCGCTCTTGCTCACGCGGGAAATCCTCGGTTGCGGCGCCTATGCAGCGTGAAGTGGTACGGCACGGAAGGTCCGTTTCGCGCCGCCGCGTCATACCATTCCACCACCGGAGGGGGCTGGCCGAACGCCGGCGCAGCGGCTAGCCCTGCGCCATGCACCGTGTCGGCGTCTATGTTGGGCTCGACCTGGTGGGCGACGGGCTGATCAAGCTGCCCTTCGTCCGCGCGTTGCGCCGCGCCTTTCCCGGGGCCGAGCTGACCTGGGTCGCGGGCGACGGCCGCAGTGCCTATGCCGGCGCGCTGGCGCCGCTGATGCACGGTCCGCAGGGGAGGGCCCTGCTCGACCGCGTGCTGGAGCAGACCGGCACCGGGACCGGGCTGCGCCGCGCGCTCGGCCCGCGCCTCGACCTGCTCATCGACACCCAGGCGCATGTCGGCACTACGCTCGCGCTGCGCCTGCTGCGTCCGCGCCGCTTCGTCTCCGCCGCCGCCGGCT
>DAHUXX010000186.1 GCA_027306955.1 Acetobacteraceae bacterium
AAATTTCTTTCATTATGTCAAGCGCAAATTTTAGATATTTAACTCTGCTATGGGCTATATAGTCATTCACGCTTGCACAGTAGAATACTACTTACACTTGCTACTCCACCTCAGTGGCGCGGCGGCAGGCTTCGCCGCGGGGCTGCCCTTCGTCGCCACCATCGCCACGCGCCTCTTCGCCGGCGGCTTCGCGGACCGCCATGGCGGGCGCCGCGGCATGACCTGGGGCCTCGCGGTCTATGTCGCGGCCAGCCTCATCGGCCTTGCCTCCACCATCCCCGCCCTGCCGCGCCTGGCTTCCTACGGCGTGCTGCTTGCCGGGCGCCTGCTGCTCGGCCTGGGCGAGAGCCTCACCCTGGTGGGCATGCTCGGCTGGGGTATCAACGTCGCCGGCACGGCGCGCGCCGGGCGCTTCATCGCGCTCATGGGCATGGGCATGTACGGCGCCTTCGCGTTCGGTGCGCCGCTTGGCCTCGGCCTCTACCAGCGCCTCGGGTTCCCGGGCCTGATGCTCACGGCGGCGGTGCTGCCGCTCGCGGGCCTGGTCATGATCCGCAGGCTGCCGCCCGCCGCCCCGCACGCGGGGCCGAGGGGCACCTCGCGCGCCGGGCTGTGGCGCATGCTGCGCGGCATCGGCCGCCCCGGCATCGTCGTCGGGCTGCAAGGCGTGGGCATCGCCGCCATCGGCGCGTTCACCGCGCTCGATTTCGTCGCCCATCACTGGCCGCGCGCCTGGCTCGGCCTCACCTGCTTCGCCGCCGGCTTCGTCCTCATGCGCATCGTCGGCGGACGCCTGCCGGACCGGCTCGGCGGCGTGCGCGTCGCGCTCTTCTCGCTCGCCGTCGAGGCGATTGGGCAGGCCGTGCTCTTCCTCGCACCGGGGCCGCTTACGGCGCTCGCCGGCGTGCTGCTCACCGGGCTCGGCTGTTCGCTCGTCTACCCCGCGATGGCGATTGTGGTGGTTCACCGCGTGGCGCCGCAGCTTCGCGTCACCGCCATGGGCGGATTCTCCGCCTTCCAGGATCTCGCCTACGCCACCACCGGCCCGCTCGCGGGCCTGCTCGTGGACCGTTTCGGCGTCGCGGTCGCGTTCCTTGTGGGCGCAGTCGCCGCCGCCGCCGGCCTGTTCGCGGCCATCACCATGGCGCGCGCCCCAGCGGCGGCGAGCCGGTAGAGCGATATCCGGTCGGGATGAGTGTCCGTCTGTTCCAACACGACCCTCGATCCTACGCGGCGGGGCCCTCATGCGTGTTGCGGCGGTGCCAGTCGTCCAGTTGCGCCAGCACCGTCCTGAGGTCGGACACGTCGACATAGCGGCGCCCGATGTCGCGCAGATTGTCCCGGTGTGGCTGCTCCTCGATGTCGCCGACGCAATCCTCGGGAACGATGGTGCGATAGCGATAGCTGAAGCTGTCGAGCGCGGTGGCGCGGATGCAGCCGCTGGTGTTGCAGCCGGTCACGATGACGGTATCGACGCGCTCCTTGGTGAAATAGTCCGCGACCCCGGTGTTGAAGAAGATCGAAGGCCCTTTCTTCACCACCGCGAGGTCGTAGGTGGGGTCGTAGACGCGCGGGTCGATCGGCGCGCTCGGGTGGTCGTGCAGGAAGGTCTCGCGCACCGCCGTGATCTTCCAGTACGGCATCTCGCGCTCGTTCATATAGGCGGTGTTGCAGGTTGCGACCGGCACGCCATAGCGGCGCGCGACCTCGAGCAGCCTGATCGTGTTCTCCAAGGCGCGCATCACGAGCGCGGCGCCGCCGAGCGGGTATCGCGCGTCGGTGAAGGCGAGCATGAAGTCCACCACCACGATGCCCGGTTTCCTGCCGAAGCCGACCTCGATCTCGCCATAGCTGCGCCTTGCGTAATCGTCGGTCATCGGCCTCGACCTCGTTGCGTGGCTCATGGAGCGGTACCCGACGACGGTACGCGCACAGGGCAGGGGGCGGTCAAGCCGGCTTCTCTTCCCGCTTCACCGTCTGCCAGGCGTCTTCCATCGTCTCCAGCGTCGCGTCCTGCGGCGCCAGGCCGCGCCGCGCGAGCACCGCCTCCACGCCACGGAACCGCCGCTCGAACTTGTCGTTGCCGGCGCGCAGACAGGTCTCGGGGTCGAGCTCGAGCTTGCGCGCCAGGTTGGCGACGACGAACAGGATGTCGCCCATCTCGTCCGCAAGCCGCTCGCGGTCGCCGCCCGAGATCTCCGCGCGCAGCTCCCCAACCTCCTCGGCGAGCTTGTCGAGCACGCGCTCCGCGTCCGGCCAGTCGAACCCCACGCGCGCCGCCCGCCTGGTCAACTTCAGCGCGCGGGTGAGGGCAGGCAGCCCCTGCGGAATCCCCGCGAGCGTCCCTCGCTCCGCCCGCGCGCCGCGTTCCTCGCGCTTCTGCGCCTCCCAGGCGTCGGTCTGCGCCGCGGCATCCCGCGCGGCCGCGTCCGCGAAAACATGCGGATGCCGGCGGATCATCTTGTCCACGATGCGTTTCGCGACGTCCTCGAAGCGGAACGCCCCGCGCTCCTCGGCCAGGCGCGCGTGGTAGACCACCTGGAACAGCAGATCTCCAAGTTCGTCCTCGAGTGCGGCCATGTCGCCGCGGTCGATCGCGTCCGCCACCTCGTAGGCTTCCTCGATCGTGTAGGGCGCGATCGTCGCGAAATCCTGCACCTTGTCCCACGGGCAGCCATGCTCGGGGTCGCGCAGGGCGGCCATCACCGTGATCAGCCGGGCCATGGGCTCGTCGTCGCGAGGCGGGTTCCTGTCCATGCCGGAGGCATAGACGCGCGGGGCTGCGATGCACAGACCCCAATGCCGCATCGCCCATCAGCCAACCAGGTGGGTGCACAAGCCGACCCGACCCGCGCGACCAGGGACAGGTCGGATCAACCTTCGGACTGCGCCGGGCAAACGGCACCATGTGCACCATAAAAACCGGGAGGCGCCGATCGCGGTTCAGGCGTTTGGCTACCTGGGCATCGGCAGCGCAAAGCTGGACGACTGGGTCGGGTCTGCCGGCAACGTCCTGGGCCGGCGTCGCGGTCAGGCGGGAGGGAAGGGCACTGGCGGACCAGCGTTACGTCAGCGAACTGATCTCCCTCGCCGACCCCGCCGGCAACCGCCTGGAGGCGTTTCACGGCGGGCACGTGGCGGACACGCCCTTCGTGCCCACGCGCGACATGTCCGGCTTCCGCACCGGGCCCATGGGCATGGGCATGGGCCACGTCCTGCTGATGGTGCCGGACGTGGACACAGCCTTCGCCCTCTACCGCGACGTGCCGGGCAACGACATCGCGCAGATCGAGGAACGGCGGGTCGCGGCCCGTCTCGGGCGGCACGCGAACGACCCGGCCGCGCAGGATGGCGGCGGCGCGGAAAGGCGGGTTGCATTTGCCGCGGCCGGCGAGGCGCGCGAGGTCGTCCCCGGTCATGCAGAGACACTGGATGCAGGTCTCGCCGGCGCTCCGGACATCCATGGCGCCGAAGGTTTCGACGAGGTCGAAGATCTCGAGATCGGCGAGGGGTTTCGGCACGTGGCGGGCGGGTGCGCGCGTGCATGACGGGATGCGTCTCGCCGGCCTCGCGTGCCTGGGCGGTGAGGTGTTCGACGAGTTCCTGGTCCTCGTTGTGGACCGAGGCGGGCAGGCCGGTCGTGGCGATCTCGCGGAAGGCGGCGCGCATCGTCGGGTGGTCGATGCGCGGGAAGCGCACTGCGTCGTATTCGTGGGTGGAGAGCTTGAAGGCGGTGACACCGCCGGCGGCGGCCGAGCGCGTGGCGCCGGCGATGGCGTCCAGCCGCGGGTGGAGGCGGTGTGCATGGGCCCGTCGACCAGGCAGGCAGGATGGCGGCGCCTCTTCCTTGCTTGCGCGTTACTTGCTCCGTGGAAGGCGCGTCACTAAGCAGCCTACGAAGGCGCGTGAGCATCGTCACGCCCGCAACCGGAGGATCCGCCATGAAGCTGCACACTGTCCGCGTGCACCCCTCGAAGGACCGCCTGCCGCGCGAGGAGCAGTTCGCGTGGAAAGTGGCGCAGGTCGCAGCCGATCGTGTCGCGGTGCCGAAGGACGTGGCGGAGATGATCGTCAACCGCATCATCGACAACGCCGCCGTGGCGCTCGCCGCGATCAACCGGCACCCCGTGGTCTCGGCGCGCGACATGGCGCTGGCGCGCCCGCACAAGGGCGGTGCCGCGATCTTCGGCGTTCCAGGAGCGAGGACGACGACGCCGGAATGGGCGGCCTGGGCGAACGGCACGGCGGTGCGCGAGCTCGACATGCACGACACGTTTCTTGCCGCCGACTACTCGCACCCCGGCGACAACATCCCGCCGATCCTGGCCGTCGCGCAGACGCGGGGTTGCTCCGGGCGCGACCTGATCCGCGGCATCGCCACGGGCTATGAGATTCAGATGAACCTGGTGCGCGCGATCTGCCTGCATGAGCACAAGATCGACCACATCGCGCATCTCTGCCCGGCGCAGGCGGCGGGAATCGGGACGCTGCTCCGGCTGAAGCCGGAGGTGATCTACCAGGGCGTGCAGCAGGCGGTGCATGTAAGCTTCACCACGCGCCAGTCGCGCAAGGGCGAGATCAGCTCGTGGAAGGCCTATGCGCCGGCGCACGCGGGCAAGCTCGCGGTGGAGGCGATCGATCGGGTGATGCGCGGCGAGGGCGCGCCGAGCCCGATCTGGGAGGGCGAGGATTCCGTCATCGCCTGGATGCTCGACGGGCCGGACGCGGAATACCACGTGCCGCTGCCCGAAGCGGGCGAGGCGAAGCGCGCGATCCTTTCGAGCTTCACCAAGGAGCACAGCGCGGAATACCAGAGCCAGGCGCTGATCGACCTGGCGTTCCGCGTGCGCGAACGGATCGCCGATCTCCGGCAGGTGGAAAAGATCGTGCTCCACACTTCGCATCATACGCACTACGTGATCGGCACCGGGGCGAACGATCCGCAGAAGATGGACCCCAACGCCAGCCGCGAGACGCTGGACCACTCGATCATGTACATCCTCGCGGTGGCGCTCGAGGACGGGCATTGGCATCACGTCGACAGTTACACTCGGAAACGTTCGACGCGGCCTTCGACCGTGCGGCTGTGGCACAAGATCGAGACGCGAGAGGATCCGCAGTGGACGCGACGCTATCACGCGAAGGACCCGAACGAGCTGGCGTTCGGCGGCAGGCTCGAGATCACGATGAAGAACGGCGAGCGGATCGTGGACGAGATGGCGGTGGCGAACGCGCATCCGCTGGGTGCGAAGCCCTTCGCGCGCGCCGACTACATTGCCAAATTCCGCACGCTGAGCGAGGGGATCGTGGCATCGCGCGAGGCGAATCGGTTTTTGGAAACCGTGCAGGACCTGGCGAGCCGGCCCGCGGGCGGGCTCGGCGGTCTCAACGTCGCCATACCGGCGGCGAAGCTGGCGAAAGGCCGTCCGGGACTTCTTTGATGTTGTTTGTGTCAAGAATTCTCTTGACGAGCGCTATGAAATTCTGGAGTTAGGCGGCGCCGCGGCGGTGCGAGAGAGCATCGCGGCGGTGTTGCACCGGCGAGGCGCCGCGAAAATTTTTTTTTCCTGAGCGCGCCCGCGATGCGTGTTTTCGTTGACACGCGCGCCGCGATAGGCGGATAGCGGCAACAGCGCAGCCTCATCCGATTCGCCCCGCGTCAATTTCGTTTTGCGTTGCGAGCATACGGGCAGGGTTGCGTGCGACAGGGAAGGTACGGTCGATGGGCCGCAGTCTTGTCCGGATCAAGCGCAGTGCACCGCTGGTCAGCACCGGAGAGAGCTTTGCCCGCCGCCAGCCGGATGCCGCGAGCCGCATCGTTGCGAAAGACATCGTTGCGAAGGCGAGGGTAGCCGGTGCACGCCGGACCGAAACGGTTCGCCTGACGGGAGCTGGGGATGCGGGGCGTCGCGAGCGGCGCACCGGATCCAGAGCAGCGTCTCCGGGGGCAACCTCTCCGGTCCGCGGTCCATGTGGCGATGCGCCAACGCTCGCCAATGGGTCCGTAACTTCCGCCGGCCCACAACACACGGCACATCACAAGGAGTCCACCGACGTGTCTAAGGACGAAGAGAGGATGGGCGGCCCCGCGCTGCTCGCGGTGAAAGCAGCCCCGAAGAAGACGGCCGCAAAGAAGGCCCCGGCGAAGAAGGCTGCCGCGAAGAAGCCGGCGAAGAAGGCGGCGAAGCTCGCGGTCGCCAAGGCGCCGGCGAAGAAGGCCGCGGCGAAGAAGCCGGCCGCGAAGAAGCCCGCGGCGAAGAAGCCGGCCGCGAAGAAGGCCGCGGCGAAGGCGGCCCCGAAGAGGGCCGCGCCGAAGAAGGCCGCCGCGCCGAAGAAGGCCGCCGCGAAGAAGCCGGCCGCGAAGAAGGCCGCGCCGAAGAAGGCCGCCGCGAAGAAGCCCGCGGCCAAGCGCGCGGCACCGAAAAAGGCCGCGGCTCCGGCTGCTGCTCCGGCGGCCTGATCCGCCGGCACCGACCGAAGCATGGCGGGCGCTCCCGCAAGGGGCGCCCGCTTTTCTTTTAAGCCGAGCGTGTCAGCCGAAGGTCTTGAGCAGGTCGTCGATCTGCGCCGGCGTGAGTTCGCGCGGCCGGGCGGCGCGCAGCAGCAGCGCGAGCTTCGCGGCTTCCTCGAGTTCCTCCGCCGCGGCGACGGCGTCGCCCAGCGTGGCGCCGGTGACGACCGGGCCGTGATTGGCGAGCAGCACGGCGCTCGCGTTCGCCGCCTCGGCCGCGATCGCTGCCTCCATTGCGGGATCACCGGGACGGAAATACGCGATGACGGGAAGGTCGCGTCCGATGCGCATCACGAAATAGGGTGTGAGCGGCGGGATCGGCCGGCGCTCGCGGGGTTGCGCGAGGCAGGCGATGGCAGTGGCCATGGTGGAGTGAAGATGCACCACGGCGCCGGTCGCCGGGCGCGCCTGGTAGAAGGCGCGGTGCATGAAGACCTCCTTCGAGGGCTTGTCGCCGGCGACGTGGTGGAAGCGCGCGTCCAGCCTCGCGAGGCGCGCGGCGTCGAGGGTGCCGAGGCAGGAGTTGGTGGGCGTGACGAGGAAGCCGTCGCCGAGCCGCGCGCTGATGTTGCCCGCGGTGCCGACGGCGTAGCCGCGCGCGAACAGGCTGCGCCCGGTTTCCACGATCGCCTCGCGCAACGCCGCCTCGTTCATGGCGTCTCGAACGCTTCGGCGAAAAACGCGGGGCCGCCGAAATTGCCCGATTTCAAAGCGAGCTTCAGCGGTGGGCCGGAGCCCTCGGCGAGCGTCCAGGGCACGCCCGGCGCGATCTCGTGGCCGATACGCAGGCGTTGCGCACCAAGCCGGGAGACGACGGCGCCGGAAGTCTCGCCGCCGGCGACGACGAGGCGGCGCACGCCGGAGGCGATGAGCCCCTCGGCGATGCGCGCGAGCGTGCGCTCGATCAGCGCGCCAGCTGCCTCCCGGCCGAGCGCCTGCTGGATGGCGGCGACGCGCTCGGGAGGAGCGGAAGCGGCGATGACGACGGGACGCTCGCCCAGCAGTGGGCGCGCCCAGGCGAGCGCGGCCTGCGCCATCGCGTGATCGTCGGGGTTCGCGAGCGGATCGATCTCGAACACGGGGAAGAGGGAGCGGGCATGGCCCACCTGCATCAGCGTCGCGCGCGAGCAGGAACCCGCGAGAACCGCCGCGTGGCCGGCGATGGCGGGAAGTTCCATCGCGTCGGCGCGTGGCGGCAGCAGCCCGGCGCGGCGGAAATTGTCCGGCAGGCCCATCGCGACCCCGGCGCCACCGGTGATGAGCGCGTGGGAAGCGGCGGCCTGGCCGATCGCCATCAGGTCCTCGTCGCCGACGGCATCGACGATGGCGAAGCGACGACCCTGTTCGGCAAGGCGCGTCATCGCGTCGCGGATCGGGCCCGAGCCCTGGCGAACGGTCAGGAAGGGGACCAGGCCGACCGGAGCGGTGGTCTGGCGGCCGAGCACGCGCACGAGGTCGGCGTCACGCATCGGCGTGAGCGGATGGTTCTCCATGCCGCTCTCGTTCAACAGGCGCGTGGCCACGAACAGGTGGCCGGCGTAGACGCTGCGGTTGTTGGCGGGGAAGGCGGGGCAGGCGAGCGCGAAGCCGGCGTCGAGGTCGGCGAGCAGGGCCTCCGCGACCGGGCCGATATTGCCTTCGTCCGTGCTGTCGAAGGTGGAGCAGTACTTAAAGAAGAACTGCCGGCAACCCGAAGCGCGCAGCCAGGCCAGTGCCGCACGGCTCTGCGCCACGGCCTCGGCGACCGGGGCGGTGCGCGACTTCAGCGCGACGACGATGGCGTCCGCCTCGACCGTCTCGCCTGGCTGCGGCACGCCGATCGTCTGCACCGCGCGCATGCCGCGGGCGGCGAGCATCGCGGCGATGTCGGTCGCACCGGTGAAGTCGTCGGCGACGACGCCCAGGAGAGGAGCCGGCGGCGGCGCGCTCATGCAATCGCGGCGGCGAAGGCCTCGGCCTGCGCGTGCCAGCCGCCGAGAGTCTGGCCGATCTTCCACGCCGCGTCAGCCATGTTCCGGCGCAGCGGCACGTCGGCGATGACGCGGCGCAGGCAGCGCGAAAGCATGTCGGAATCGTCCGCGGGGCTGACCGTGCCGGCTTCCGGCGAGACGAGCGAGGCGGCGGGTGCCGCATCGGTGGTGACGACCGGCAGGCCGTGGCGCAGCGCCTCCGCGATCGCCATGCCGAAGCCCTCGTAGCGGGTGGCGAGCGCGAACACGTCGGAGCCGTCCCACAGCGTTTCGAGATCCGCCTCGACCACCGCGCCGGGGAATTGGATGCGCCTCCCGACGCCGGCCTTCTCGGCGATGCGCTTGAGGTAGGCGAGCTGGCCCGCCTCGCGCTCGGCGCCGGCGATGGTGAGCTGCCAGTCGAGATCCTTGAGCCGGGCGAGCGCCTTGATGAGCACGTCGTGGCCCTTGCGCGCGGTGAGGTTGCCGACCGAGAGCAGGCAGCAGGTGATGCGGCCGGAGCCGCGGCTGCGGCGCGCGGGATCGACGCCCGGCGCGATGCTGGCGATGCGCGCCTGGTCGGCGGCAAATTCCTCGGCGAGGCGTTTCGCGGTCGCCTCGCTGCTGGTGACGATGCGCGCGAGCCGCGGCAGCATGCCGCGCTCGATCGCGCGCAGCGCCTCGCGATCGTCGGGTGGCGCGCCGGTCTCGAGCGCGGTCGGGTGATGGATGAGGGCGACGGCGCGGCGGGCGACGAGTTCCTCCACGTGTTCCGCGAAGGCGGGCAGGCCGAGCCCGTCGATGACCAGGCGCGCCGAGCGGTCGGTGCGCGCGAGGAGCTCGGTCGCGGCCCGCAGCGCGTCATCGTCGGGCAGCGGATGGCGGCCGGCGAGCGAGGCGACCTCGACCGCGTGGCCGGCGTCGCGCAGGCCGGCGATGATGCGCCGGTCATAGGCGTAGCCGCCGGAGACATCGTCGAGCGATCCGGGAACGGCGAAGACCACGTGCATCAGATCGCTCCTTCGCTGGCGGCGATGGTGACGCTGAACATCAAGGCTCCCCCATGGTCTCGTCTCGTGGTCGCGGCACGGCCCGCCGGGCGTGCCGGCGGCGTGTCCTTAGGAGGGCTTGGCGGAGGGGTCCAGTGCAAGCCTCAGACGGGCGCGGGTGCTGCGCCGTCCGCGCATGGGTCGGCTGGAGGCGGCGTTCAGGCGGTGCGCTGCAGGGCCATCGGCGCGCCGTGGCGCGGGGCGGCGCCATAGCAGGCGGAAGGTGCGTCGCGCGCCATCGCGTCGCGCGCCGCCTCGGCGACGAGCGCAATCACGCGCGCCTGGGTGGCGATGCCGCGCTCGAGCAGGCGCTGATTGTCGCGCGCGAGCCGGCCGATGGTCGCGAGGCGCGTCGCGTCCGGCGGCGGCGCGTCGGCGACGGCGGCAAGGGCTGCTTCCTTCGCGGCGAGCATGGCGGCGGCACGCGCGAGGTCGAGGCGTTCGAGCGCGTCGTTCTCCTCGGCGAGCGCCTGCGCGAGGCGGTCCCATGCGTCTGCGGTCATGGCTTCGCTCCTTTTTCCTGCGCCGCCACCAGCGCGGCCATCACCGGGGCCGCGAGGCCGAGGCCGCCGGACGCGGCGACGGCACGGCCAATTTCCTGGGCGAGGATGGGCATCCATTGCGCCTCGCCGGCGCCACCGTTGAACGGCCCGCTGGCCTTGCCGAGGGTCGCGAACATCGGCTGGAAGAGCTCGCCGAGGGCGACACCCTCGAAGCGGCGCGCGGCGGCGGCGAGGCGGGCGGGGTCGGGCGCGGCATGCGTGGCGATCATCGCACCACCAGGTTCGCCTGCAGCGCTCCGGCGGCCTTGATCGCCTCGAGGATGCTGATCATGTCGCGCGGTGCCACGCCGAGCGCGTTGAGCGAGCCGACCAGGTCGCGCAGCGTGACGTTGGCGGCGAGAATGCCGAGCTTCTTGCCCTTTCCCTTGTTCACCTGGATCGAGGTGCGCGCGACGGTGGTGGTGGTGCCGTTGGAGAACGGGCCGGGCTGGCTCACCTGCGGGGCCTCGGTGACGCGGATGGTGAGGTTGCCCTGCGCGATGGCGACGGTGGAGACGCGCACGTTCGCGCCCATGACGATGGTGCCGGAGGCTTCGTCGATCACCACCACCGCGGGCGTGTCCGGCTTGATGCGCAGATCCTCGATGCGCGCCAGCGAGGCGACGACGGGGCGACCGGTGAGGTTGAGTGCCACCGTGCGCGGGTCCGTGGCGTGCGCGATGCCAGGACCGATCGCGGCGTCGATCGCGCGCGCGACGCGCTCGGCGGTGTTGAGATCGGGGTTGCGCAGGCCAAGGCGCAGGCGCGGATGCGCGCCGAGGCGGTAGCCGATCTCGCGCTCCACCGTCGCGCCGTTGGCGATCTGGCCGGAGGTCGGCACGCCCTGGGTATAGGAGGCGCCGGCGCCCTTGGCCGCGATGGCGCCGGTGGCGACCGGACCTTGCGCGACCGCATAGACCTCGCCGTCGGCGGCGAGCAGCGGGGTGACGAGGAGCATGCCGCCGGTGAGGTTGGTGGCGTCGCCGAGGGAGGCGACCTGGACGTCAATGCGGCTGCCGGTCTGCGCGAAGGCGGGCAGGTTGGCGGTGACCATGACGGCGGCGACATTCTTGGTCTG
>DAHUXX010000198.1 GCA_027306955.1 Acetobacteraceae bacterium
CAGCGGGTCGGCATAAAAGATGTAGTTGCCGGTCGCCGTCACCGGCGGCACGCCGTTCGCCTTCATCGTCGCCTTGGCGTTCAGCACCATCTGCATGGTGAGCTTGCCGCCGTTGACGTCGCTGCCGCCGGAAATCGCCAGCGTCGTCCCCGCCATCGCGTTGCTGGTCGCGTTCGCCGGGCGCATCACCACCGGTGCGACGGCCGAAACCACCGCGTTCCCCGCCGTCGCGTCCGCCACCGTCACGTTGCTGGTGAAGGAAAGGCTGCCGGAAATCCCGCCAGGCGCGGTCGAGACATTGGTCCCGTCCGCCACCGCGCCGGAGAGCGTGTAGACATCGTTCCCCACCGTCACCGAGACCGTGCTGGCGGAGGAAACCGGCACCGGCTGCCCCTCGGCGTTCCACGTGTACTGGAAGCCGCGGATATCATCCACGTGGACGGTGGGCCCCGCGGCACCGAGCGTCGTCGTCACGCGGGTGTTGCCGCCCATGTAGGTCGCGAAGATCGCCGCCTGCGCCAGCGTGTCGACGGAGCGCGCCGCCTGCTCCGCCAGCGTCGTCGCGTTCTTCAGGTAGAGGTCGTCGATCGCCGAACGCGACGTCACGATGTTCAGCATCTGGTTCGCCGCATACTGGTAAACCGCCAGCGTGTACTGCTCCACGCCATAGTTTTGCGGCGTCAGGCCGGAGCTGATGTCGGTGTTCGCGGGCGGCGCCAGCGGCGTGGTCACGGCCGGCAGCAGCCCGGTGCGCGTCTTGGTGATGGTCTCGCCAATCCCCGCCATGAACGGCTCGCGGTCGGCGATAGCGCGGAACCCGAGCTCGGCGCGCAGCGCCTGCTGGAACTCGCGCTCCAGGTAGCCCTGCTGGATGATGCTCTGCAGGGTCGAGGGAAGGTTGTTGATACCCATGGGAAATCCTCAACGGTTACGGGAAGTGCCCAGGCCCTCGCGGCCCGCTGGCAAGCAATCGCCGGGAACCTCCCGGCAAGGATCGAAACGATCGTCGCTAGCGCCGCCAGGCACGGCCGTCCCGCGCCGCCTCGTATTCCTTCGGCGTCATCTGCCGCGCATCGCGCCCCTCGCGCGCATCCCGCGGGCGGGGAGGGGGCGCGGAATTGGAGGTCCGCGCGTCGGCGAACAGCCATGGCCGCGACTTGCGCGCCGCCTCCACCGCCGCCTCCGCTCCCTCCACCTCGCCATTCTCCGAAAGCCGCACCGCGGAAAGGTCGAGCAGCCTCACGCCGTCGGGGTCCACCATCCCCGCCCGCGCCGCCGCTGCCTTCACCTCCGCGAGCACGATGCGCGCCGCGGCCGCCTCGCGCGTCGCCGCCAGGTCCGCGCGTGCCCGGTCGGCCGCCGCCTCCATCTCCGCCGCCTTCAGCCGCCAGCCCTTGTTCTCGGCCCGCAGCTCGCGCACGTAGTCGAGCGGAAAGCTCGCCGGCTCCGGCCGCGCCCGCGCGCCACCCCCGCCATCGCCGGCGCCATCGCCCGCGCCGTCGCTCCCGCCCTCGCCATCGCCCTCGGTCAGTCGCGCCATCGCACCCTCCAGCCTCCTCTGCCGTCCATGCCCGCGCGCCGTTGCCGAACCGGTTTGACGCGACGCGCAACGATGCGCACACTCGCGCCCGCCCAGCGTAGGAGGCCCGCGTGTCCAAGCCCGTGTTCGAGGACCTGTTCCGCTTTTCCGGCCGGCGGAACCGCAAGTCCTACGCGCTCTATCTCCTGGTCTCGCTGGCGATCGTCGCCGTCGTCTGGGCCATCGCCGCGGCCTTCGCCTTCAGCGGCACCGGCACCGGGCCGGAGGTCTCCGCC
Organism: Acetobacteraceae bacterium; assembly: GCA_027306955.1. GTDB lineage: Bacteria > Pseudomonadota > Alphaproteobacteria > Acetobacterales > Acetobacteraceae > JAJXXT01. The sequence continues at coordinate 1,816 of DAHUXX010000198.1, forward strand.
TTCGTCGTCCCCGCCATCGTTTCGCTTGCCGCCGCCATCTCCGGCTGGGCCGTCGCGAGCCAGCGCTGCCGGGATTTCGGCTGGACCGGCTGGGCCGTGCTCCTCACGCTGATCCCCTATGTCGGGTGGATCTTCGCGCTGGTGATCCTGTTCATCCCCGGCAATGTCGGCCCCAACCGCTACGGCCCGGACCCGATCCCCAACCACCTCAACGACTGGACGGAGCGCGCGCCCACCGCCTGAGCGCGCCGCCCCGCCAGTCCGCCTAGCCCTCCACCACCGCATCCGCCCGCGGCGGCGCCACCAGCGCCTCGCGCCGCTCGCGCCGCTCCGCGAACTCGTCCGCCACGCGCCCGCGCTCCGCCGCCACGTCCGGAATGTCATAGGTGTGCCCAACCAGCGCGGTGCCCGTCGCCATGGAGAGCACGCCCGCGTTGATCAGCGTCTGCGTCGCCGTTGCCTGCGCCTGGCGGTCCTGCCAGGTCGGCGCGTACCATGGCGGCCAGCGCAGCGAGACATCCGCCTCCGCCAGCCGCGCCGGCTTGTTGCCGATCTTTACCGAATACAGCCGGCTCGCCCGCATCGCCATGCGCAGCAGCGACAGCAGCGCCCCCTCGCCATAGGAAACGCGCAGCTTGTCGGCGAGCGAAACCAGCCCCTGGTTCAGCCACTCCAGCGCCCGCCCGGACTGCGCGCCCGAGAATTTCTGCGGGTCCGCCCGGTTGCCGTGCATCGCCTCCAGCGCCATCTCGCGCACCGCCCGGCAATACTCGATCACGGCGGAAGACGCGGTGCCGGAAATCTCCAGCACCTTCGCATCCCCATCCTTGCTGACAATCAGCGCGTTGGAAGCCGAGCGCACGAATGGTCCCTCGTCCCCCGCCGGCTCCTTCACGACAAAGGTCGGGTCGGAGGAGTAAGCGAGCCCGCGCCCCGCCTGGCTCATCTGGTAGTCGATGGCGATCGCATCCTCGATGCCATGGCGAAACGTCGACGCGCCGTCGATCTCGTCGCCCCCCGGCAGGTTGCGCACCCACACCATCGGCACGAACCCGAGCCCGTGGCGCACCGTGCGGGTCTCATCCACACGCATCGCCCGCTGCGCGTCCGCAACGGGGCGCGGCCGGTACCATACCTCGTCGCGTTCGTTCCACTCGCGCTGGAACCAGAAATCCTCGCCGAGCCCGTCGTCGTCGATCGCGTAGCCCCGCGCCCGCAACTCCGCGCCCCGCGCCTTGTAGCGCTCGGTCACCCGCAGCAGCTGGTCCGGCGCGTCCGGGTTCCAGGCAGGGGTCAGGAACATCGTGTCCATGGCGTCGAAATAGGGCCGCCCCTTCAGGATACGCAGGCGGAACACGATGGAGCCCACGCTCCCCCGCGTCGCCCCGTCCATCATCACGCCGGCAAGTCCGGTCTCGCGAATCAGCGTCTCCAGCCCCGCGCGCGTCGGCTCGTCCTCGCACAGCACCGCGGGGAAATGCCGCTCGCCGAACAGCAGCGCGACACTGTCCTCCACCACCGCCCGGCACAGGTTGGAGCGCACGGAGGGGGCGCGGTCGCGCAGTGGCACATACTCGCCCGCGTCGTTGTACTCCTCGTAAAACTCATAGGGCAGCACGTCATAGATCGTACCGTCCAGCACCGCCCGCAGAATCCCGAGCTCGCGCACCCGCGCCGGATAATCCGGATCGCGGGGAAACCTCTGTGCCAGTCGCCGCAACATCAGCGCGCCTTCCCGAACGGAGTGCCCATCCTCATCGCCGCATGATCCCGAGCCGCACGCGCCGCGCCGGCTCGGGCACCTCGATCAGCGCCTCGAACGCCAGCGACGCCGCGTCCACCTGGTCGTCGTGCGCGGCAGCCGGAAATCCCGCGAGTTCGTCGAGAAACGCCCGATTCCACGCGGCCTTCAGCATTGCAACGTTCCCGGCATTGATCTGGGACGCGAACGGTGCTGCCCGCACGGCCTTCGCTCCCGTCACCGGCCGCGCCGACACCCGAAACCCGGCGAGCAGGCGCGTCAGATACAGCGCCTGCGCCTTCCCCGCCTGGCCAGGGTCCTGCGGCAGATGCACCGCCACCCCGGCCCCGTCGCGCGACGCCGTCGCAAGGATCGCCGCCTCCACCGCGTCCGGCCCACCGCGCATCCGCACCACATCCTCCACGGCGAACCGCCCATCGGCCGTCCGCGCCAGAAGCACCCCCGCCGTCCAGTCCGCGTCGCGCGAGCCCATCGCCGCCGTCGCCGCCAGGTCCCACGCCCGCACCCGCGCTGCCTGCGCGAGCGGCGCCTCGATCACGCCGACGCGCCCGGTCCGGAACAGCGTCCCCTCGGCCGCGCGCGGTGCCTGCTGGAACAGCGCCTGCCAGTCCCGCATCGCCCCCGCGGCCTCGTACTCCGCCTTGATCCGCCTCAGCTCCGCGCCAAACCCATAGTCGTCGTCCCAGAGAAACTCGCCTGGCGCCCGTCCCAGCAGATCGTCCCCGAGTGCCACCGCCGGCACCGAGACCACGCGCCACAGATCCGGCTGGCAGGCGAGCAGCCGCCCGCCGAGGTCGTCCTCGTGCCAGCGCGTCATCACCACCACAATCGCCGCGTTCGGCTTGAGTCGCGTGCGCAGGTCCGCGGTAAACCAATCCCATTGTCGATCCCGAACAACCTGGCTCTGCGCCTCCTCGCGCGACTTCACCGGGTCGTCGATCAGCGCCAGGTCCGCCCGCGACCCCGCGATCGTCCCGCCCACGCCCACGGCCCGATACCGCCCGCCGGTCGTCGTCGTCCAGTCGTCCACCGCCTCGCGCTCGAGCGCATAGCCGAGCACGGCCGCGTGCTCGCGCGCCACGCCCATCACCTTGCGCGAAAACCCTTCCGCGGTCGCCGCGATGTTGCTCGCCGCGATCACGTCGAACCCCGCCCTGCGCGCCATCGCCCATGCCGGAAACCACACGCTGGCATAGGTGCTCTTCGCGGACCCGGGCGGCATGTTCACCATCAGCCGCGTCGTCCGCCCCTCCGCCACCGCCTGCAGCTCGCGTATCAGCAGGAGATGATGCGCCGCCGGCACCAACCCCAGCGCCGCCACTCCCGCGCTCGCAAACACCTCGAAACGAGCGCGGGCGATGCGCCGGCGTAACAGCTCAGCGGCTGCTTCCCGCCGCGATACGCGCGAGTTCCTCATCGCTGAGCGAGGCGACATCGTCCCTCTCCGGATGCGAATTCGGCGGCCCCGGCCTGCCGATTTCCCGGTAGAGGATGCGCGTGATCGCCGCCACCCGCGTGCTCCCGGACTCCTTGGGGTCCATCGCGATGGCAAACAGCGCGTCCATGCACGCATCGACAATCCCGGCCGCGCCATGCCGCGCCATCACAAGCACGCCACCAAAGCCGCCTGAGGCACCAAAACGCGAGGATTTCCATGGAACGGGGCTCGTTGCGCGCCAGGCACAGTTCGCCACCCCGCGAAAAACATAGTCGAACCGAACCCCGATGTCAAGGAAAATCCTAAGCAACCCGCGCCAAACCCACGCCGCAGGCTTCCATCGCCGCGCCAGGCGTCAAAACCCCAGTATTTCCGTAGAACGGGGCTCGTTGTGCAGCAGACGCAGTTCGCCACCCCGCAAAATAGATACTCGAAACGAATCCCGATGTAAAGGAAAATCCTAAGCGATCCGTCCGCGCCGCAAAGCCGCGTGCCCCGCGGCCACGCAGGAGCCGGCGCGACAACGCGGGCCGCCTGGCAACCGAAACGCGGGCGGCGGCGGCGCGCCCGGCAACCCGCGTGCCGCCGCCACGTGCTGCCGCTACCGCACGCCAAGAATGTCCCCGAGCCGGTCCAGCCCCGCCGCCAGGCTCGCCACCCACGCGCGCGCCGGCGACTCCCCCAGCAGCATCGCCTCCACCAGCCCCGCGTGAAATCCGCCGAGCCGGCGCATGATCGCCCGGTACTTGTCCCTCGGCGTCGGGGATTCGGGGTCGCGCGCCTCGCGGTCCCGCTCCGGCTCGAAAACCTCGCCCAGCACCTCGTCGAACGTCTCCAGCCGCGCCACCACGTTCGGCGCCAGCCCCGCCGCGAGCATCAGCATATGCGTGATCCGCGCCGCGTCGTGCTGGCGCTGCGTGATCAGCCGCGCCGCGAGCAGCCGGTCATAGACCGTCGCGTCCTCGTAACGTGTCACCTCCAGCGGCTTGCTCCGCGCCGCGGTGATGCGCCGTTCGCTCAGCGTCTCCCGGCGTGAGGGCCGCCCCGCCCATGCCCCCGCCGCCTGCCTCTGCCCGTCCCGTTTCCCGCTCAACCGCGTGCCTCCCCGGCGGGCACGCGTATCCCCGCCCGGCGCCGTGCCTCGGCCAGTTGCGCCGCGCTCAGCACCGCGAGCGAAACCGGCCCGCGTTCCGTTGGCGTACGTTCCGTTGGCGCACGTTCCGTTGGCGCACGTTCCATTGGCCCACGTTCCATTGGCCCACGCTCCGGCGGCAGCGTCCTGTCGAATCCGTGGCGCCGCAGCACCGCCGCCGCCTGCTCGGGTGTGCAACGTTCGCCCTCCGCCACGAAGTTGCGCGGCGGCGGCAGCGCCGCGCGCACGGGCCGGTGCTCCCGCCACCAGGCGTCCAGCACGCCGCGCAACTCCGCATAGGTCGGCACCGGGTGGCGCCCCCGCGCGCACCGCGCCGCCTGCTCCAACGTGTCGCGGTTGAACGCTTCCAGCGCCACGTCCTCGAGCAGCCGCAGATAAACATGCAGCGCCGCCGCCGCCTCGCCCGGATATCCCGGCGAGACCAGCGGCGCCAGGCTCGCGAGCAACGCCTCCAGGCTCGGCGAGGCGCGTCGTTGATGGGTCGAACCCGTGTTCATGCCGCCGATCCCT
>DAHUXX010000215.1 GCA_027306955.1 Acetobacteraceae bacterium
GCATGGGGCTGCCGGTGGCGAGGCTGGTGATCGGCTCGAACCGCAACGACATCCTGTTCCGCTTCCTTGAGGCCAACGACATGAGCGTGCGCGGCGTCGAGCCGAGCCTGTCGCCGAGCATGGACATCCAGGTCAGCTCGAATTTCGAGCGGCTGCTGTTCGAACTGCTCGACCGCGATCCCGCGGCGACCGCGACGGCCATGGCGAAGTTCCGCGCCGAGGGCCGCATGGCGGTGCCGGACACCGTCTGGCACCGCGCCCGCGGCCTGCTGCACGGCTTCCGCCTGGACGATGCCGGCACGCTGGCGGAAATCCGGCGGCTGCACGACGCCAGCGGCTACGTCGCCGACCCGCATTCGGCCGTCGGCATCGCCGCGGCGCGGGCGCATCCCTGCCCGGGCGGCGCGCCGATGGTTGCCATCGCGACCGCGCACCCCGCCAAGTTCCCCGACGCGATGGAACGCGCGATCGGCGTCCGTCCCCCTCTGCCACCGCGCCTCGCCGACCTATATGTGCGTCCCGAGCGTTACACGCGCGCGCCCAACGACCTCGCTGCCGTCGAGGCGCTGGTGCGCGCCACCGTCCAGAGGAATGCTGCATGAACGACCCATCGGCGGCGATCCGCCTGACCCGCCTGCCGTCCGGCCTGACCGTGGTGACGGAGCGCATGGAGCGGGTGGAGACGGTCTCCTTCGGCGCCTACGTCGCCGCCGGCACCCGCCACGAGAGGGAAGCGGAGAACGGCGTTTCCCACTTCCTCGAACACATGGCCTTCAAGGGCACCGAACGCCGCTCCGCCGTCGCCATCGCCGAGGAGATCGAGGCGGTGGGCGGGCAGATGAACGCCTACACCGCGCGCGAGCAGACCGCCTACTACGTCAAGGTGCTGAAGGAGGACACGGCGCTCGCCGCCGACATCATCGGCGACATCCTGACCCACTCCACCTTCGACCCGGAGGAGCTGGAGCGCGAGCGCGGCGTGATCCTGCAGGAGATCGGGCAGGCCAACGACACGCCCGACGACATCATCTTCGACCATTTCCAGGAAACCGCCTATCCCGGCCAGCCGATGGGCCGCCCGACGCTGGGCCGCGAGGACATCATCCGGGGGATGAAGCGCGAGGCGCTGACCGGCTACATGCGCCGCCACTACACGACCGCGAACACGGTGGTGGCCGCCGCCGGCAACCTCGACCACGACCGGGTGGTCGATCTGGTCGCCGGACACTTCGCCGACCTGCCCGCCGAACCGGCGCCGGCCGCCGAACCGGGCCGCTACGCGGGCGGGGAGTTCCGCGAGGACCGCGACCTCGATCAGGTCCATATCGTGCTCGGCTTCCCCTCGGTCGCCTATGGGGACGCGGATTTCTACCCGACCATGCTGCTCTCCACCGTGCTCGGCGGCGGCATGTCGTCGCGGCTGTTCCAGGAGGTGCGGGAGAAGCGGGGCCTCGTCTACTCCATCTATGCCTTCACCGCGCCGGCGCTGGATGGCGGGCTGTACGGCATCTCTGCCGGCACCGGCGAGAGCGAGGCGGCGGAACTGATGCCGGTGACGCTGGACGAGTTGCTGAAGGTGCAGCGCGACGTGACCGAGGCCGAACTGGCGCGGGCGCGGGCGCAGGTGAAGGCGGGGCTGCTGATGTCGCTGGAGAGCACCGGCAGCCGCTGCGAACAGATTGCGCGGCAGTTGCAGGTGTTCGGCCGCATCGTGCCGACCGCCGAGACGGTGGCGAAGATCAACGCCGTGACCGTCGCGGACGTGCAGCGCGCCGCCGCCCGCCAGTTCCGCGCCACCCCCACGCTCGCCGCCCTCGGCCCCGCCGGGCGCGTCCCGGCACTGCCGGCGATCGCGGAGCGGCTGGCGGCCTGAGTCGTGCGGCGCGGCCCTCACCCGGCTCGCTGCGCTTGCCACCCTCTCCCGCAAGCGGGAGAGGGGAAAGACATTGCCGCTGCCTTGCTGTCTTCTCCCTCTCCCGCTTGCGGGAGAGGGTTGGGGTGAGGGTGGTGACACCAGAGGAACCTGAGGCATGACCCATCTCGACCTCCTCGCCGACCTGATCGCCCGCGCGCGCGCCGCCGGGGCGGATGCCGCCGATGCGGTGCTGGTATCCGGCACCTCGCTTTCGGTGCAGCGGCGGCTTGGCCGTACCGAGCATCTGGAGCGGTCGGAGGGGCGCGACCTTGGCCTGCGCGTGCTCGTGGGCAAGCGGGCCGCCATCGTCTCCTCCACCGCCGTCGATCCGGCCGGTTTCGCCGCGCTGGCGGAACGGGCGGTGGCGATGGCGCGGGTGGTGCCGGAGGACCCGTATGCGGGCCTGGCCGAGGAGGCGCGGGCGGTGGATGCCGGGCCGCTCGACCTGTGCGATCCCGCCGAACCGGATGCCGAATCGCTGATCGCCCGCGCCGGCGCCGCCGAGGAAGCGGCGCTGGCCGTGAAGGGCGTCACCAACAGCGAGGGGGCGGAGGCCGGATACGGCCGCACCGAGGTCGCGCTGGTCACCTCCCCCGGGTTCGCCGCCGGCTACACGCGCACCAGCCATTCCATCTCCGCGACGGCGCTGGCCGGCAGCGGGACGGCGATGCAGCGCGACTACGACTACAGCAGCGCGGTGCATCTCGCCGACCTGGAGGACGCCGCCGGGATCGGCCGCAGCGCCGGGGAGCGGGCGGTGACGCGGCTCAACCCGGCGCGGCCGAAGACGGCGAAGCTGCCGGTGGTGTACGACCCGCGTGTCGCCTCCTCGCTGCTCGGCCATCTGGCGGGGGCGATCAATGGCGCTTCGGTCGCGCGCGGGACGACCTTCCTCAAGGACAAGCTGGGCAGCCGCATCTTCCCGGTCGGCATCGACGTGATCGATGACCCGCGCCGCCATCGCGGCCTCGCCTCCCGCGCCTTCGACGGGGAGGGCGTGCCGACCGCGCTGCGCAACCTGGTGGAGGACGGGGTGCTCGCCTCCTGGCTGCTCGACAGCCGCAGCGCGCGGCAACTGGGAATGAAGACGACCGGCCATGCCGTGCGCGGCACCGGCGGCCCGCCCTCGCCGGCGCCGAGCAACCTCTATCTGCGGCCCGGCGTGCTCTCCCCCGCCGCGCTGATGTCGGATATCGTGGAGGGCCTCTACGTCACCGAACTGATGGGCATGGGCGTGAACGGCATCACCGGCGACTACAGCCGCGGTGCCGCCGGGTTCATGATCCGCAACGGCGCCATCGCCGAGCCGGTGGCCGAGATCACCATCGCCGGCACCCTGCCGGAAATGTTCGCCCACATGATCCCGGCCGACGACCTGCGCTTCCGCCGCAGCGTCAATGCCCCGACCATCCGCGTCGAAGGCATGACGATCGCCGGCGCCTGACCCGCCCGCCGTGCCCCCCTCTGCCAGGGCGGGGCGCGGCGCACCATATTCGCCGTATCGCGAACCAGTGAGAGCCCGCATGCGCCGCTCCCGCCTTCTGCTTGCCGCCTTGTTGTCGCTTGCCGTGGCGCTGGCCCCGGCACTGGGGATGGCCGCGGCCGGCAGCGGCGGCTCCTATGGCAGCCGTGGGTCGCGCACCTACATGGCGCCGCCCACCACGCGCACCTCGCCCTATGGCGCGGCGCCGATGGAACGCAGCCTGACGCCGCGGCAATCGCCGTCCTACGGCGCGCCGAACTCTGGCGGCTATGGCAATTCCTACGGCTACGGGGCGCGCTCGCCGTTCATGTCGGGGCTGCTGGGCGGGCTGATCGGCGCCGGGCTGGGCGGGCTGCTGTTCGGCCACGGCATGTTCCACGGGCTGGGCGGGATGGGCAGCTTCATCGGCCTGCTGATCCAGATCGCGCTGATCGTGTTCGTGGTGCGCTGGCTGTTCCGCCGACTGGTCGGCCAGCCGGCCTTCTCGCCGGGCAACGGCTTCGCCCGCACCGGCGCCCCGCCGAACGCCGCGCCCTTCGGCGGCGGGGGCGGGGCGCAGGGTCGGACGCTGGAGATCGCGCCGCCCGACTATCAGGCGTTCGAGCAACTGCTCTACGCCGTGCAGGCGGCATGGTCGGCGCACGACCTGAACCGGCTGCAGCAGCTCGCGACCCCCGAGATGGTCGGCGTGTTCGGCGAACAGTTGGCCGAGCAATCGAGCCGCGGCGTGCGCAACATCGTCAGCGACGTGCGGCTGGAGCAGGGCGACCTGTCGGAAGCCTGGAGCGAGGGCGGGCGCGACTACGCGACGGTCGCCATGCGCTTCGCCATGCACGACTCGACGCGCGACAACGCCGGGCGGATCGTGGACGGCAGCGTGACCGAATGGGTCAGCACGGTCGAATACTGGACGTTCATGCGCGCCCCCGGTGGCCGCTGGGTGCTGTCGGCGATCCAGCAGGCGCGCTGAGCACGGCTACAGGGACAGCACCTCGACCGTGAGGTGGGAGAGCGAGCGGAACCGCGCCAGCTTGGAGCGATAATAGTCCGGCCCGCGCGGCGCGCTGGTGCAGACCGAGACGATGGCGCCGAGATGCCCCGGCCCGAGGCGCCACAGATGCAGGTCGGCCAGACTGTCGCCGTCGCCCTCGATGGTTTCGCGCAGGCGCTCGGCCATGGTGCGGTCGGGGTTCATGTCGAGCAGGATGGCGCCGGTGTCGCGGATCAGGCCGTAGGACCAGGAGGCGATGACCACCGCGCCGACGATGCCGGCCAGCGGGTCCATCCACAGCCAGCCGAAGGCGCGCGCGAACAGCAGCCCGACGATCACCAGCACCGAGACGGCGGCGTCCGCCAGCACATGCACGACGGCGGCGCGCATGTTGTTGTCGCGATGCGCGGCATGATGCGCGTGCTCGTGTTCCGCGAAGGCGAGGTCGTGCGTCTCGCCGGCAAGGCGCAGGTGGGCTGCGAATGCGTGCGGCTCGGGAATTTCGTCCACGGATTCCAGAAAACCGCCGCGATCCGCGAACGCGAACACCTGCCGCGTACCGTCCGGCCGCACCGTCTCGATGCTTGTCGCGGCAGCGGTGGGTGAGGGGCCGCCTTCGGCGCGCAGGCGGAAGTGCGGCGGCACGCCGTCCTCGAAGATCTCCAGCACGACAACGCCGTTGCCGGTCGCGAGGCGGCGCGTCTCGTCGTGGGCGTGGCCGTGGTCATCGCCGTGGTGAGGCGCGTGGCCGTGCGCGTGGCCGTGCGCGTGGCCGTGGTGATGATCGCCGCCGCCGAGCAGCCAGGCACTCGCGACATTCACCGCGAGGCCGAGGATGGCGACCGGGATCGCCTCGGCGAAATGGATCGGCACCGGCTCCAGCAACCGCGAAACCGCCTCGTAGCCGATCAGCAGCGCGATCATCGCCAGGATCACGGCGCTGGTGAACCCTGCGAGGTCGCCCAGCTTGCCGGTACCGAAGGTGAAGCGCGGGTCGTCGGCATGTTTGCGGGCGTAGCTGTAGGCGAGGGCCGCCAGCAGCAGCGCGCCGGCATGGGTGGACATGTGCATCCCGTCGGCGACCAGCGCGATCGAGCCGAACAGCAGGCCGCCGACGATCTCCGTGATCATCATGGCGCCGCACAGCCAGATCACCGCCCAGGTCCGCCGCTCGCTCTGCGCGTGGCCGGCACCGAGGAAACTGTGGGAGTGGCGGAACGTGTCGGCAGCGTCGCTCATTATGGTGCTCATTTCAGATAGGTCCTGACCACGCCGAGCAGTTGCTCGGCTGCGTCCTCGTTCAGCGCGCCGGGGTGTTTTTCCGCATCGACCAGATGCGTGCGGACATGGTCCTCGACCACCTCCGCCATCAGCCCGGCCATGGCGCCGCGCACGCCGGCGAGCAGGTGCATCACCTCGTCGCAGCCGGCCTCGCTGTCCAGCGCGCGCTCGATGGCCTCGACCTGGCCGCGGATGCGGCGCACGCGGGCCAGCAGCTTCTGCTTCTCGCGGATGGTATGCGTCATGCGGTGCGAATAGCATACCCCCTCTCCCTATCCAAGCCGGCACCGCTTGCGCGCCGGGCGCGGGGCGACACACACTCGGCGCCGGACAACGCGGGAGCCTGCCGGATGGCCGTACCCCCTCGCGCCGACCGGCTCTGGCGCCATGCGCGGCTGGCGACGCTTGCCCCGGACCGGCGGGGCCTCGGCATCGTCGCCGGCG
>DAHUXX010000242.1 GCA_027306955.1 Acetobacteraceae bacterium
GCCTCGATCGCGGCGGCGGCGCTGTTCCCGGTGGGGCTGCATGCCGCGGGCCTGGCGCTTCCCAGCCCCTCCTTCCCGGCGATCCACGCGCTCGTGCTCGCGGCCCTGCTGTCCACGCCGCGCCTGCTCTACCGGCTGACCCGCGAGACTCCGGCGCCGGCCGCCGCGGGGCAACCGGTGCTGCTGGTGGGCGCGGGGGAGGGGGCCAACCTCTTCATCCGCGCGCTGGCCGCGGACCGCGCGGCTCGGCTGCGTGTCGTGGGTCTGCTCTCGCTCGGCCGCGCCCAGACCGGGCGGCGCATCGGTGGCCACCCGATCCTGGGCGGACTCGACGAGGCGCGCGAGGTGCTGGCCCGGCTGCGCGCCGACGGCCAGGCGCCCGGCATTCTCGTCGTCACGGAGCCCGACCTCGCCGGCGACCGCCTCGCCGCGCTGATCGAGGCGGCGGACGGGGCCGGCGCCCGCGTCGCCCGCGCGCCCCGCCCCACGGCACTCGACGCCGCCCATCAGGACGGGGTGGGGCACGGCGGCGAACTGGATTTGCGGCCGGTGGCGCTCGAGGACCTGCTGAACCGTGCCCAGGTGCCGCTCGACCGCGAGGGCATGGCCCGCCTGGTGCAGGGAAGGCGCGTGCTCGTCACCGGCGCCGGCGGCTCCATCGGCTCGGAACTGGCCCGTCAGGTGGCAGGGCTCGGCCCGTCGCTGCTGGCGCTGCTTGACGCCTCCGAGTTTGCGCTCTGGCAGATCGACGTGGAACTCGCCGAGCAGGCCGGCGAGGTGGCGCGCGAGGCCGTCGTCGCCGATGTGCGCGACGAGGCGCGCATCCGCGCCATCATGGATCGCCTCCGCCCGGACCTCGTCTTCCACGCCGCGGCGCTCAAGCACGTGCCGATCGTCGAGGCAAACGCCGCCGAGGGCCTGCTCACCAACGCGTTCGGCACCCGCAACGTGGCGGACGCCGCGCGGGCGGCAGGCGTGCAGGCGATGGTGCTGATCTCCACGGACAAGGCGGTGAACCCGACGAGCGTCATGGGTGCCTCCAAGCGTCTGGCTGAGATGTACTGCCAGGCGCTCGACATCCGCACGCGTTCCGTAGAGGGGGCGGCGGGCCAGGGCGGCACGCGCTTCATCACGGTACGCTTCGTCAACGTCCTCGGCAGTACCGGCTCCGTGGTGCCGCTGTTCCAGCGCCAGCTCGCGCGCGGCGGCCCGCTCACCGTCACGCACCCGGACATGCAGCGCTACTTCATGACGGTGCGTGAGGCGGTGGGGCTGGTGCTGCAGGCCTCGGTCGCCGGCAGCACCGGCGATACCGGTGCCGATGGCGGCATCTTCGTGCTCGACATGGGCGCACCCGTGAAGATCCTCGAGCTCGCGCGGCAGATGATCCGCCTCGCGGGGCTCAGGCCGGATATTGACGTGCCGATCCGCTTCACCGGCCTGCGCCCGGGCGAGAAGCTGTTCGAGGAGATCTTCCATGGCCAGGAACCGCCGGTCGCGACCGGCCACCCGGGCCGGGTGTTGGCGACCCCGCCCCCCGCGGACGCCGCACTGGTCGGCCGCTCGATCGAGGAGATCGCCGCGTCCTGCCGCGGCGGGCAGGAGAAGCTCGCCCGCGCGCTGCTCGCGCGCATGGTGCCGGAATACACGCCGGACCCGCATACCCAGACGTCGGAGGCTTCCGGCGCCGCAACCCGGAATCTCGGATGAACGATCACGCCCCCATTCCCTTCCTCGACCTTGCCGGCCAGCAGGCACGCATGGCGGAGCCGTTGCGAAAACGCATCGAGACCGTGCTGCGCCATTGCCAGTTCATCCTCGGCCCCGAGGTCGCGGAGCTGGAATCCCGCCTCGCCGCGTTCTGCGGCGCCGCGCATTGCGTCAGCGTCTCCTCGGGTACGGACGCGCTGCAGATCGCGCTGATGGCCGAGGGCATCGGGCGCGGCGACGCCGTGTTCCTGCCCGCCTTCACCTACACCGCGACCGCGGAGGTGCCGCTGCTGCTCGGCGCCACGCCGGTCTTCGTCGATGTCGACCCCCGCACCTTCCAGATCGACCCCGCGCATCTCGAGGCGCGCATCGCCGACGTCAGGCGCGCGGGCAAGCTGAGGCCGCGCGCGCTGATCGGCGTCGATCTCTTCGGCCAGCCCGCTGATTGGCCGGCGCTGAACGCGATTGCGTCACGCGCGCGCCTCTTCACGCTCGATGACTGCGCGCAGAGTTTCGGCGCGAGCCTTCGGGGCACCAGGCTCGGCAACGCGGCGGACGCGACGGCGACCAGCTTCTTTCCGTCCAAGCCGCTCGGCGCCTACGGCGATGGCGGCGCGCTGTTCACCGAAAGTGCCGAACGCGCCGCGCTCTACCGCAGCCTGCGCACGCACGGCGAAGGCACCACGCGCTACGAGGTGCTGCGCACCGGCATGAACGGCCGGCTCGACACGCTTCAGGCCGCGGTGCTGCTCGCCAAGCTCGACATTTTCGAGGCCGACCTCGTGGCACGCGAGCGTGTGGCCGGGATCTACGACGCGCGGCTCGGCAACCGCGTCGCCATCCCCGCGCGCGTTGCGGACAGCACCAGCGCCTGGGCGATCTACGCGATCCTCTTGCCGGAAACTGCCGCGCGCGACCGCATGCAGGCGGGGCTGAAGGCCGCCGGCGTTCCGAGCGCGATCTATTACCCGAAGCCGCTGCATCGTCAGCCCGCCTACGCCGCCGCCCACGACGGCGCCGCGCTGCCGGTCTCGGAGGACCTCGCGGCCCGCATCATGGCGCTGCCGATCCACCCGGACCTCTCGGACGCCCAGGCGCATCGCGTCTGCGACGCGGTACTGGCCGGCGTCTGAGCCGCGGATCTATTGGGCCCGCAGCGCCGAGAGCGCCAGCAGCAGCCACCCCGCCATCAGGCAGGTCCCCCCGATCGGCGCCACCACGCCGAGCGGGATGGCCGTCGCCGCGTGGACATAAAGCTCGCCGCAGAACAGCAATGACCCAAGCGCGAACGCCGTCCCCGCCGCGTCGGCGAGACGGCCGCCGCGCGGCGCCCAAAGCCCCACCGCGAGCAAGGCGAGTGCATGCGGGAACTGCATCGAGAGCCCCTCCTGCACCAGCGTGCGCGCCGGCGGCATCAGCGCATGCGCGGCGATGGCCGAGAGCGCCACGCAGACCAGCCCCGAAACGGCGCCCAGACCCATCCAAAGCCGTTGCATCGCTGCCTCGCTCCCATCAGAATCGCGCCATGCCGCGCGGCGACCTTTTCCCCGATATCGGACCGTTCGAGACCGGATTCCTGCCGCTCGGCGACGAGCATGTGATGTATTGGGAGCAGGTCGGCAACCCGCGCGGTGTGCCGGTGCTGTTCCTCCACGGCGGCCCGGGCGCCGGTGCCGGCGCGGTGCATCGCCGTTTCTTCGACCCCGGCTTCTGGCGCGTCGTCATCTTCGACCAGCGCGGTGCCGGCCGTTCGCGCCCGCTCGGCTCGCTCGCCGCCAACACCACGCCGCGTCTGGTTGCTGATATCGAGCTGCTGCTGCGCCACCTCGCCATTCCGCGCGTGCTGCTGTTCGGGGGTTCCTGGGGCTCGACCCTGGCGCTGGCCTTCGCGCAGGCCCACCCGGATCGCGTGCTCGGCTGCGTGCTGCGCGGCGTTTTTCTCGGCCGCAGGCTGGAGGTGGACTGGTTCCTCGACGGCCTCGCCGCCGTGTTCCCCGACGCGCATGCCGCCTTCGTCGAGTTCCTCCCCCCCGAGGAGCGCCGCGACGTGCTTGCCAGCTATCTCCGGCGCCTCACCGACCCCGACCCCGCGGTGCACATGCCCGCGGCGCGCGCCTGGTCGGTCTACGAAGGGTCCTGCTCGACGCTGCTGCCCTCGCCGGACAATGTCGCTTCCTTCGCGCAGGACCGCACGGCGCTCGGCCTCGCGCGAATCGAGGCGCATTATTTCGCTAACGACCTGTTCCTGCCGGAGGGTGGGCTGCTCGCCGGCATGCGGCACATCGCGCATATCCCCGCCGAGATCGTCCAGGGCCGGTACGACATGATCTGCCCGCCGCGCACCGCCTTTGAGCTCGCCGACGCCTGGCCCTCCGCGCGCCTCTCCGTGGTGCCGGATGCGGGGCACTCGGCGCTGGAACCCGGCATCCGCCGTGCCCTCGTCGCCGCGGTCGAACGCTTCCGGAGCGCGCGATGAAACTTGCCGTCATCGGCCTCGGCTCCATGGGGATGGGCGCCGCGCAGTCGTTGCTGCGCGCCGGCCACGACGTCACTGGCTGCGAGATGCGGGCCGAGGCACGCGACGCCTTCGTCGCCGCCGGCGGGCGGGCGGTGGCCAGCCCGGACGCGCTGCCCGCGGATCTCGACGCCGCGATCCTCCTCGTCGTCAACGCCGCGCAGGCGGAGGCGGTGCTGTTCGGCCCAAGCGGCTGCGTGCCACGCCTCGCACCCGGCACCGTGGTGCTGAACTGCGTCACCGTCGCCGCCGAGCACGCGATCGAATTCGAACGCCGCCTCGCCGAATCCGGTCTCTTGATGTTGGACGCCCCGGTGTCGGGTGGCTCCAAGGCGGCCGCCGCGGGCAGGATGTCCGTCATGGCCTCAGGTTCGCCGGAGGCCTTCGCCAAGGCGGAACCGATGCTCGCTGCCATCGCCGCGAAGGTATGGCGGCTCGGCGATCGCGCCGGGCCCGGCAGCACGGTGAAGATGGTCAACCAGCTTCTCGCCGGCGTGCACATCGCGGCGGCGGCGGAAGCACTCGCGCTCGGTATCCGCGCCGGCGCCGATCTGCAAACGCTGTTCGACGTAATCTCCGCTTCCGCCGGCAGTTCCTGGATGTGGCAGAACCGCGTGCCGCACGTGCTGGCCGGCGACGACACGCCGCATTCGGCCGTCAACATCTTCGTCAAGGATCTCGGCATCGTGCTCGACGCCGCGCGCAGCATGACCTTCCCGCTGCCGCTCGCCGCCGCCGCGCATCAACTCTTTCTCGCCGCCGCCGCCGGTGGCGATGGCGGCAGTGACGACGCCTTCGTCATCCGCGTCTGGGAGCGGCTGGCGAAGATTCCGCTCCCGGAAAAGAAGAATTAGCCGGCGAGCGCCGCTTCAACCCCGGCGGCGAGCGCGAACAGCTTCGCGTCCGCCATCGTCCGGCCCATCAGCATCAGCCCCACCGGCGCCTCGCCCGCGCGGTGGCACGGCAGGCTGATCGCGCAACGATCGAGGAAATTGCCCAGCGTGGTGTTGCGCAGCGACAGCAGGTTGACGCGCGTGTACTCCGCCACGTCGTCGAGCTGCGCGATCGGCGGCGGCACGATCGGGCAGGTCGGCAGCACCAGCGCATCGTAGTCCGCGCTCGCGGCATTCGCGTCCGCGATCAGTTGGCCGCGCGCGTCGAGCAGGCTGATGTAGTCCGCCGACAGCAACTGCCCGCCCTGCTCCAGCCGCGCGCGCACGCGCGGATCGTAACGATCGCCGAGACGCTCGAGCAGCGAGCGGTGCCAGGCCGCCGCCTCCATCCGCGCGAGCCCGACCTTGTTCGCCTCGACCGCGGCGGTGAAAGCCGGGAAGGCGATGCGCGAGATCCGTGCGCCCATCGCGGAGAGACGCGAACAGGCGCGCTCGAAGGTGGCCGCCACGGTCGCGTCGAGTTCGTCGAGCACCAGCGTCGTCGGCACCGCCAGATGCAAACGCGAGACATCGGCCGTACGCAACGCGTGCGGCACGGACCCGGCCATGATGGCATCGACCGTGGCGCAGCACGCCACACTGCGTGCCAGCGGCCCCACGGAATCGAGGCTCGGCGCCAGCGGCAGGATGCCCTCGATCGGCACGCGCCGTGCCGTCGGTTTGTATCCCACGACGCCGCAATAGGCCGCGGGCACGCGGCAGGAGCCGCCGGTGTCCGTGCCCAGCCCCGCATAGGCCATCCCGTCGGCGACCGCGACCGCGGTGCCGGAGGAGCTGCCGCCCGGGATGCGGCGGGAGGCGCGATCCCACGGGCTCGCGGGCGTGCCGTAATGCGGGTTGATGCCGAGGCCGGAGAAGGCGAACTCCGTCATGTTCGTCCGCCCCACCGGAACCAGGCCGGCGCTGAGCATCCGCTTCAGCACCGGGGCATGGTCGGCGGCCGGCGGCGCGTCCGCCAGAACCGTGGAGCCGGCAGGTGTCGGCTCGCCCTGGATGTCGCAGAGATCCTTGATCGCGACCGGGATGCCCGAGTTGGGCCCCGGCGCGCGGCCGGCGCGGCGCAGCATGTCCATCGCGTCGGCCATCAGCCTCGCGGAGTCCGCGTGAACGCGGATGAAGGCGCGCGCGCCCTCGCCGCCGGGTTCCGCGATGCGCGCCAGTGCCTCCTCGACGAGTTGCCGTGCGCTGGTCCGTCCCGCGGCGAGATCGGCCGCCGCTGCCGCCATGGTCTGCATGGCCGCACGCTGCCTTCCTCGCGCTTCGCATGCAAGCGGTCCCCGTTCCGGCGCCGGGTTGACGCACGCGCCCGCCGATGCGTCTTTACCGCCCGCACGCATGGAGGAGATCGAGATGTCCGAGAAGCCCGCCCGCCCTGTCCTCATCACCGGCGCCTCGGGCGCGCTCGGCCGCCAGGTTTCGGCAGCATTGGGCGCGCGCGGCTGGGACCTGGTGCTGACCGACATCGTGGATTTCCCGGACAAGGTGCCGGCGACCGCGCGCTTCGTCCACGCCGATCTCGGCGATGGCGTCGCCGTCCTGCGCCTCGCGGAGGGTTGCGGCACCATCCTGCATTTCGGCGGCATTTCCACCGAGCATCCGTTCGAGACCGTGCTCGGCCCCAACATCCGCGGCGTCTACCACATCTACGAGGCGGCGCGGCGGGAGAAGGCGCGCGTGCTTTTCGCCTCCTCCAACCACGCGATCGGCTTCCACGAGCGCGGCGAGGTGCTGGACGCGGACTGCCAGCTTATGCCGGACACATATTACGGGCTCTCGAAGGCCTATGGCGAGCTGATGGGGCGGCTCTACTGGTTCAAGCACGGCGTCGAGAACGTCAACGTGCGCATCGGTTCGTCTTTCCCGGAGCCGAAGAACGCCCGCATGCTCTCCACCTGGCTCGCCTACAGCGACCTCGTCGAGCTCTGCGTCCGCGCGACATTGGCGGAGAAGACCGGCACCTGCGTCATCTGGGGCGCGTCTGCCAACACCCGCACGTTCTGGCGCAGCGACGCGCGCGCCGCCCTCGGCTGGCTGCCGCGCGAAAGCTCGGACAGCTTCGCCGCCCAGGTCGGCGGCATCGTCAGCGACGATCCGGTGGAGGAGCGCTACCAGGGCGGCGGCTATTGCTCGTTTGACTACACGCGCAAGGAGATGGCACCCAGGGACATCTTCTGATGCCGCGCCGCACCACCGGCGAGGCGGTGGTCGAGGCGCTGCTCGCGCACGGCATCGCGACCCTCTACGCGCTGCCCGGCGTGCACAACGACCACCTGTTCGATGCCATCGCGCGCAGCGACGGGCGCATGCGCATCGTTCACACGCGCCACGAGCAGACCGCGGCGTACATGGCGCTCGGCGCGGCGCTCGCCACCGGCAAGCCACAGGCGTTCAGCGTCGTGCCAGGCCCCGGCCTGCTCAATGCCTCGGCGGCGCTGCTGAGTGCCCATGGCGCGGGCGCGCCGGTGCTGGCGCTGGTTGGCCAGGTGCC
>DAHUXX010000247.1 GCA_027306955.1 Acetobacteraceae bacterium
CAGCGGCTCGCGTCCGGCGATCTGGCCGGCGCGCTCGCGGCACTCGCCCCGCTCGACCCCGCCGCGGCGCACGCCATGGCGCACTGGATCAGCGAGGCGCGAGCCCTGCTGGCGGCGCGCGCAGCGTTGAACGCGATGGCGAGCGAGGGAGCCGGCGGCGGAGCGTCACCGGGCAGCGGAACCAGCGCCGGCTGATGCGCCGCATCCTCGCCTTCCTTATCCTGTGCGCGGCGTTCGTCGCGCTCGCCTGGTGGGTGGCGGCGATCCCCGGCCATCTCGACCTCGCGATCGGCGGCTTGTCCATCGAGACCTCCGCCCCGGTCGGCGTCACGCTCGGCGGCGTGGCGCTGCTGGTCACCTACCTGCTGCTGCGACTGCTGGTGATCCTGGTCACCCTGCCGCGGCGCTGGCGGCGCTGGCGCGCGACACGGCGGCGCCTCTGCGGCGAGCGGGCGGTGACACGCGCGCTGGTGGCACTCGCCGCCAATGCCGAGCAACCAGCGCGCCGCCAGGCGGAGCGGGCGCGCAAGCTCCTGGGCGACACGCCGCAGACGCTGCTCATCGCGGCCGAGGCATCGCGGCTCGCGGGCGACGACAAGGGCGCGGCGGCGGCCTACGAGGCACTGGCGAAGGACACCGAATCCGCCTTCCTCGGCCTGCGCGGCCTGTTCCGTCAGGCGGTCGCGCGCGGCGACTGGCAGGAGGCGATGCGTCTGGCACGGCGCGCCGAGGTGCATGCGCCGGGCAAGACCTGGCTGGTCGCCGAGCGCGCCGAGGCGGCGCTGCGGGCGGGCGACTGGGACGCGGCGCTTGCGCTCGCGGGACCGGACCTGCCGCGGGCGCAGCTCGCCACCGCCGCCGCGCTGGCCAACCCCGACCCCGGCCTCGCGCGCAGCCTGGCCAAGCGCGCGTGGAAGCAGGATCCGGGTTTCGCGCCGGCCGCCGTCGCCTACGCCAAGGCGCTGCGCGCTTCCGGCAGCGATGCCCGCGCCGCCGCGGTGCTGCGGCGAAGCTGGTCGGCCGCGCCCCATCCCGAGATCGCCGAGGCGGCGCTTGAGGGCATCGCCGAGCCGATGGCGCGGCTGCGCGCCGCGAGCGCGCTGATCCGCGACCGCGCGGAGGATGCGGAATCGCACCTGCTGATGGCGCGGCTGTCGCATGAGGCGGGGCTTGCGGGCGAGGCGCGGCGACATATCGAGGTGGCGCGCGCCAGGGGCATGGACGAGCGGCGACTGTGGCTGCTCGCGGCGAAGATCGGCGACGAGGGGGAGGCGCTGCGCCGCGCCGCCATCGCGTCCGACCCCGCCTGGGTCTGCGGCCAGTGCGGCACCCGCCTGCCGGCCTGGCAGCCGGTCTGCCCGAACTGCCACGCGGTGGGTCGCATCGCCTGGCAGGCACAGGGCAAGGGACCGGCGGCACTGCACGGCGAGCCGGCGAAGGCACTTCCCCCAGGCTGAGTCGCCAGGCCGACATTTCCTGCAGGTCATTTCCTGGCCAGGGTCAGTTGCGCGGTGCACACCCCCATGCTAGGTGCGCGCCGCTCCGGCGCCGCCGCGGGCGATCTCTCGTCCGTGCCCCGCACGGCCCCATCAGGATGGACATCGCGCACGTGGCGTCTGGCACCGTTTCCACCACCGCTTCCGACCGGCTGGCCGATCGTTACGCAACCGCTCTCTATGCGCTCGCCGACGAGCAGGGCGCACTGGACCGCACGGTGCAGGAGATGGAGGCGCTCGGCCGCCTGATCGACGCCAGCGCCGATCTGCGCCGCATGCTGCAGAGCCCGCTGATCGACGTGCAGACGGCGCAGAAGGCGCTGCGCGCCGTGCTGACCGGGCAGGGATTTTCAAAGCTGATCATGGATTTTGCGGGCGTGGTGGTGGCCAACCGCCGCGCGCGCGAGCTGCGCGCCATCGTCGCCGGCTTCGCCGCGCTGGTCGCGGAGCGCCGCGGCGTGGTGGTGGCGCATGTCGCCACCGCGCGGCCGCTCTCGCCCATGCAGGAACAGGCGCTGCGCGCCCGGCTCATCGAGGCGGGCTATGCCCGCGTGGAAATCGCCACCACCGTCGACCCCGAAATCCTGGGCGGCATGACGCTGCGCGTCGGCGCCCGCCTGTACGACACCTCGCTGCGCTCGCGTCTGCAGCGCCTGCAATACGCCATGAAGGGAGCCGCCTGATATGGAGATCCGCCCCGCCGAAATCTCCGACATCCTGAAGAAGCAGATCGCCTCGTTCGACACCGAGGCCAATGTCGCCGAGACCGGTCAGGTTCTCTCCGTCGGCGACGGCATCGCCCGCGTGTTCGGGCTGCAGAATGTGATGGCGGGCGAGCTGGTGGAGTTCCCGTCCGCGGGCCTCACCGGCATGGCGCTCAACCTCGAGAGCGACAATGTCGGCGTCGTGATCTTCGGCGAGGACCGCGGCATCCGCGAGGGCGACACGGTCTCGCGCACCGGCCGCATCGTGGACGTGCCGGTGGGCAAGGGCCTGCTCGGCCGCGTGGTTGATGGCCTCGGCAACCCGATCGACGGCAAGGGCCCGATCGTGGGCGAGCGCCACCTCGTAGAGGTCAAGGCGCCCGGCATCATTCCCCGCAAGTCGGTGCATGAACCGGTGCAGACCGGCATCAAGGCGATCGACGCGCTGATTCCGATCGGCCGCGGCCAGCGCGAGCTGATCATCGGCGACCGCCAGACCGGCAAGACCGCGGTGATCGTGGACACGATCATCAACCAGAAGACCGCCAACCACGGCGACGACGAGGGCCGCAAGCTCTACTGCATCTATGTCGCGATCGGGCAGAAGCGCTCCACCGTGGCGCAGCTGGTGCGCACCCTCGAGGAGAACGGCGCGATGGATTACTCCATCGTCGTCGCCGCCACGGCCTCCGACCCCGCGCCGATGCAGTTTCTCGCCCCCTACACGGGCTGCGCGATGGGCGAGTATTTCCGCGACAACGGCATGCACGCCGTTATCTTCTATGACGACCTCTCCAAGCAGGCTGTCGCCTACCGCCAGATGTCGCTGCTGCTGCGCCGCCCGCCGGGACGCGAGGCTTATCCCGGCGACGTCTTCTACCTGCACTCGCGCCTGCTCGAGCGTGCGGCGAAGATGTCCGACGCCAAGGGTGCCGGCAGCCTTACCGCGCTGCCGGTCATCGAGACCCAGGCGGGCGATGTCTCGGCCTACATCCCGACCAACGTGATCTCGATCACCGACGGGCAGATCTTCCTCGAGACAGAGCTGTTCTTCAAAGGCATCCGCCCGGCGGTGAACGTCGGCCTCTCGGTCTCGCGCGTCGGGTCCTCGGCGCAGATCAAGGCGATGAAGCAGGTCGCCGGGCGCATCAAGCTCGAGCTCGCGCAGTACCGCGAGATGGCGGCGTTCGCGCAGTTCGCCTCCGACCTCGACCCGGCGACGCAGAAGCTGCTCGCCCGCGGCGTGCGGCTGACCGAGCTGCTCAAGCAGCCACAGTTCAAGCCGGTACCGGTGGAGGAGCAGGTGGTGGCGATCTTCGCCGGCACCCGCGGCTATCTCGACGGCATTGACGTCAACCGCATCGGCGCCTTCGAGGCACAGCTCCTGAGCCAGATCCACGTGCGCGACCCGGGCATCTTCGAGGCCATCGGGCGCGACCGGGAGATCAAGCCGGACACCGAGAAGAAGCTCGTCGCCTTCCTCGACGAGTTCGTAAAGAGCTTCACCTGAGGCGCCCCTAACCTGAGGATCGCCTGATGCCGAGCCTGAAATCCCTGCGGGTACGGATCAACAGCGTCAAATCGACGCAGAAGATCACCTCTGCGATGAAGATGGTCGCCGCCTCCAAGCTGCGCCGGGCGCAGACCCAGGCGGAGGCGGCGCGCCCCTATGCGGAGCGCATGGAGCGCATGCTCGGCACGCTGGCGGCCTCGGTCTCCGGTCCGTCCGCGCCGAGGCTGCTCGTGGGCACCGGCAAGGAGCAGACGCATCTGCTGCTGCCGGTCACCGCCGACCGCGGTCTCGCCGGCGCCTTCAACACCAATATCGGCCGCCTGACGCGCAACATCGCCCGCCGGCTCGAGGCCGAGGGCAAGACCGTCCGGATCATGCCGATCGGGCGCAAGGGCCGCGACTACCTCAAGCGCGACCTCGCCAGCCGCATCGGCGAGGACGTGAGCTTCGCCGGCCGCAAGAGTATCGGCTATGCCGACGCAGAGGCGATCGCCGGACGCGTGATCGCGATGGTCGAGGCGGGCGAGGCCGATGTCGTCACCGTCATCTACAACCGCTTCCACTCCGTGATCTCGCAGATCCCG
Source organism: Acetobacteraceae bacterium (assembly GCA_027306955.1). GTDB lineage: Bacteria > Pseudomonadota > Alphaproteobacteria > Acetobacterales > Acetobacteraceae > JAJXXT01. The sequence goes on from DAHUXX010000247.1 coordinate 4,298, forward strand.
ACGGAGACGCGCCTCGTGCCCGCGCCAGTCCCGGAGAACGTGCCGGTGCAGGCGGGCGGCATCGTCGAGGTCGAGCCGGACGAGGCGGACGTGCTGGCGAAGCTGCTGCCGCAGAACCTGGCGGTGCAGATCTATCGCGCGCTGCTGGAGAGTGCCGCGGGCGAGAACGGCGCGCGTATGACCGCGATGGACAACGCAACCCGCAACGCCGGGGACATGATCAAGCGCCTGACGCTGAACTACAACCGCGCGCGCCAGGCGAACATCACCAGGGAACTCATCGAGATCATTTCGGGCGCGGAAGCGGTCTGACCGAAGCGCGCACAGAAGGAGAAGGCTGATGGCGAGTAACAACGTGGGCCGCGTGTCGCAGGTCCTGGGCGCGGTGGTGGACGTGCAGTTCGACGGCGCGCTGCCGTTCATGCAGAATGCGCTGACCACCAAGCTGGGAAGCCACAGCCTGGTGCTGGAGGTTGCCCAGGAGCTGGGCGAGAAGACGGTGCGCTGCATCGCCATGGACAGCACCGACGGCTTGGTGCGCGGGCAGGAGGTGGTGGACACCGGCGCCCCGATCTCGGTGCCCGTGGGCCCGCAGACGCTCGGGCGCATCCTCAACGTGATCGGCGAACCGATCGACGAGCGTGGCCCGGTGGGCAACACCAAGAGCTATCCCATCCATCGCGCCGCCCCGTCGTTCGAGGAGCAGGCGACCTCGGCCGAGATCCTGGTCACCGGCATCAAGGTCGTGGATCTGCTTGCCCCCTACGTGAAGGGCGGCAAGATCGGCCTGTTCGGCGGCGCCGGCGTTGGCAAGACCGTGCTCATCCAGGAGCTGATCAACAACATCGCCAAGGGCCATGGCGGCGTGTCGGTGTTCGCCGGCGTCGGCGAGCGCACCCGCGAGGGCAACGACCTCTACCACGAGATGATCGATGCCGGCGTCATCAAGCTTG
>DAHUXX010000253.1 GCA_027306955.1 Acetobacteraceae bacterium
ATCCGCGCAGTAGGCCTGAGCGTTCGAATTCGGATCGAAATAATCCGAACCCCATTGCAGCATGATCAGCTCGTGCTGGCGGGCGCGCATCTTGGTGAAGACCTGCTTCTGCTGCGCGGGCAGCAGCTTCACGTTGATGCCGATGTCCTTGAGGTTGGCCTGCACCGCCTGGGCGACGTCGCTGAACGGTGCCGCGGCAAAGTGATCCATGGTGACGCTGAAGCCGTTGGGATAGCCGGCCTGCGCCAGCAATGCCTTGGCCTTGGCGACGTCGCGCTTGAACGGCCGGTCGGTCAGCGCGCCGGGCAGCCCGGCGGGGAGGAAGTTCTGCGCGATCTCGTAGGTACCGGGCAGGATGTTCTTCGCGATCCCCTCGTAGTCGATCGCCCACTTGATCGCCTGGTGCACCTCGGTCTTGTCGAGGTGCGGCTTGCCCATGTTCATGCCGATATAGAGCGAGGTCGCCTGGCCGGACGTCAGCACGGTAAAGCCCGGCTTGCCGGAGATCTGCTTGATGTTGTCGGACAGCAGGTCGCGGGCGATGTCGATGCTGCCCTTCTCGAGCTGGAGCAGCTGCGAGGCGGGCTCGGGGATGTGCTGGATGACGATGCGCGGGCAGCCGACCTTCACCGCCGAGTGCGGGTTCGCCTCCAGGATCACGTGGTCCGAGGCGACCCAGGAGATGAGCTGGTAGGGGCCGCTGCCGGCGGTGTGGGTCTTGAGCCAGTCATTGCCGAGGTCGCCGTTCTTCTCGTGCGACATCACCGTCGCGCGGTCGACGATGCAGCCCACGTTGGCGGAGAGGCAGAACAGCACGAAGCTGGTCGCCACCTGCTTGGGCAGCACCATCTTCAGCGTCTGCGCGTCGGGCGCGGTGATCAGCTTCTCGATGTTGTCCTTGGTGTAGCCGAACTGGGTGACGATGAAGCCCGGCGTCAGGTTGAGCTTGACCACGCGGTGCAGCGAGAAGGCGGCGTCGTGCGCCGTCAGCTCGTTGCCCGAGGCGAACTTGACGCCCGGCCGCATCTTGAAGGTGATGGTCAGCCCATCAGGGGATACGGTCCAGGACTCGGCGGCGTCGCCGACCACCGTCGTGCCGGTGGTGAGGTCGGGCGTGACCAGCTTGTTGTAGCAGTTGCCGTCCACCTCGTTGTCGGTGAACTCGTAGCTCTGCGCAGGATCGAAGGCGATGATGTCGTCGATCGCCTTGCCCATCACCGCGATGTTCTTGGGGGTCGCGGCCAGCGCGTCCTCGGCGCCGAGCGAGGCGAGTACGGGGGATGCGGCCGAGGCGGCCAGCACGGAACGGCGGGTCAGCATGTTGGTTTCTCCCAGAGGCCTGATCCCCCTAACTAGCACAGGAAGTGGCCGCCGAAAGGGCCCGGCGCCGGGAAAACCGCGGGCGGCAGGGCCGCGCGCCGATCAGCCGCTGACGTCCACCGCCTCCGCCTCGAGGAAAAACTGCGCCGCTTCCTCGTCGTAGGCATAGAGTTCCGCGTAGCGTCCCCAGGAAATCACCGCGTGCAGCGTCTCCTCGGCGTATTCCGGGCTCATGTGGTCCTCGAGCTCGTCGAGGAAGCGCACGGAGGAGGCGCGGTGGTTCCAGCGCTCGTCGAGCGTGCGGCGGATCGCGGAGGCAAGCGGCACGTACTGGCGCAGCGCATCGGAGAAGCGGCGCTTGCGGTCGTCGGTGTCGGCGTGGACGAAGGCGCGCCCGCCCTCGGTCAGGCGGATATCGCCCTCCTCGAACTCGGCGAAATGCAGCAGCTGCAGCGTCTCGCCGAAGGGCAGCAGCTCGTCTGCCTCGAGCTGCAGCGCCGCGGCCAGCGCCGGCAGGTCGGCGCGCCCGTCATAGGGCGGCGCCGCCAGCGTCTCCATCAGGCCTGCGAGCACGTTGGTCGAGACCGCGTGCAGCATGGTGTTGATCGTCACCTCCGGCGCCTGGGCGGCCATGGTGCCCGGGGTGGCGAGGCTGGGCGCGCGACGCGTCATCACCGCGTAGATGTCGTCCACCATCTGGCGGAACGCCGGGTCGAGCCGGTTGCGCGGATGCGCGAAGGGCACGCGCAGCTCGTGCGCCACGCGCCCCGGGTTGGAGGAGAACACGAGGATGCGGTCGCACATCAGCACCGCCTCCTCGATGTTGTGCGTCACGATCAGGATGGACTTCAGCGGCAGCTTGCGCTCCGACCACAAATCGATGAGGTCGGTGCGCAGTGTCTCCGCGGTGAGCACGTCCAGCGCCGAGAACGGCTCGTCCATCAGCAGCAGGTCCGGGTGGACGACGAGGGCGCGGGCGAGGCCCACGCGCTGGCGCATGCCGCCGGAAAGTTCCTTGGGGTAGGCGCTCTCGTAGCCGTCGAGGCCGATGAGGTCGATCGCCGCCTCGGCGCGCGTCTTGCGCTCGGCGCGCGCGACACCCTGCGCCTCCAGCCCGAGCTCCACGTTCTCGGCGACGGTCAGCCACGGGAACAGGGCAAAGCTCTGGAACACCATGGCGATGCCGGGCACGGGCCCGGTCAGCGGACGGCCCCGCCAGCGCACGTCCCCCGCGGTCGGGCGCAGGAGCCCCGCGATGATGCGCAGCAGCGTGGACTTGCCGGAGCCGGAGCGGCCGAGCAGGCCCACGATCTCGCCCTCGCGCAACGTGAGCTCCACGTTGTCGAGCACCAGCAGGTCGGCGCTCGCCTCCTTGTGGTAGGACTGGCGGCAGCCATGTACCTCGATGAGCGTGTCCGCGACGGCGGCGTCCATAGCGCGCTCCCTAGCCCAATACCGTGCGACGGCTCGCGTAGTCGTAGAGCGGGCGCCAGAGCAGGCGATTGAAGGTGACGACGAAGGCGGACATCACGATGACCCCGAGCACGATCTTGTGGAAGTCGCCGGCCTCGGTGGCCTGCGCGATATAGGCGCCGAGCCCGTGCGCCGCGAGCTTCGTGTTGCCCCAGGAGGCGACCTCCGAGACGATGGCGGTGTTCCAGGCGTTGCCCGAGGCGGTGATCGCGCCGGTGACGAAATAGGGAAAGATCCCGGGGAAGATCACGCGGCGCCACCACAGCAGGCCGCCCACGCGGAAATTGCTCGCGACTTCCTGCAGGTCGCCGGGAAAGGCTGCGGCGCCGGCGACGATGTTGAACAGGATATACCACTGCGTTCCCAGGATCATCAGCGGTGTCAGATAGATGTCCGGGTTGAGGTGGTAGGTCACGATGACCACGACGAAGGGCGGGAACAGCAGGTTGGCGGGGAAGGCGGCGAGGAACTGCGCCACCGGCTGCACGCGCCGCGCCCAGGCCGGGCGCAGGCCGAGCCACACGCCGACCGGAACCCAGACCAGCGAGGCCAGCGCGATGAGCAAGACGACGCGCGCGAGCGTGATGAACCCGAGCAGGACCGCCTGGAGGAGATCCGACCAGTGCAGCGTCTGGGCGGCGAAACTGATCGTCCGCCACAGGGCGAAGGCGGCGGCGGCGGCAATCACGGCGCCGAACACGATGTCGCCGGACCGGGTCGATGCCGGCGAGGGCGCCTCGGACCGACGCCGGCCAGGAAACCGGAGCGGCAGGCCGGTGATGAAGCCCACGAAGTGGCCCAGTTCCTCCCCGCCGCGGCGCAGCAGGGCCGTGCGGCGCAGCATCGCGAGCATCCACGGGTCCTCGGCCGTCGCACTCGCCGTGGTCTCGACGCGGAACTTCGCCGACCACGCGACCAGCGGGCGGAACAACAGCTGGTCGTAGGCGAGAATGACGAGCAGCATCGCCCCGATCGCCCAGAACACCGCGCCGATGTTGCGCTCCGCCAGCGCCTTGGCGACATAGGAGCCGATGCCCGGCAGCTCCCAGGTGTGGTTGCCCAGCGTGATCGCCTCGGAGGCGACGACAAAGAACCAGCCGCCCGACATCGAGAGCATCGTGTTCCACACCAGGCCCGGCATCGCGAACGGCACCTCGAGCCGCCAGAAGCGCTGCCAGCCGGTGAGGCGGAAGCCGCGGCTCGCTTCCTCGAGGTCGGCCGGCAGCGTGGTCAGCGCCTGGTAGAAGCTGAACGCCATGTTCCAGGCCTGGCTGGTGAAGATGGCGAAGATCGCCGCGAGCTCCAGGCCCAGGACGTTGCCGGGGAAGAGGTGCAGGAAGAACGCGACGGTGAAGGAGAGGAAGCCGAGGATCGGCACCGATTGCAGGATGTCGAGGATCGGGATCAGCACGCGCGCGGCGCGCCGGCTCTTCGCCGCCCAGGTGGCATAGGTGAAAGTGAACAGCAGCGAGGCGACGAGGGCCGCGAACATGCGCATCGTCGTGCGCAGCGCGTATCCCGGCAGGTAGGCGGGGTCGAGATGGATGCTGCCGGCCTTGAGTGCCGCGATCGGTATCACCGTGCCGCGCGCGGCGGCGGCGACGGCGGCGAGCATGCCCAGCACCGCAACGAAGGCCGCGACATCCCAGATGTTCGGCAGCCGCCGATAGGCCAGCGCGGCCGGGGTGAGGGTACTCGACATCGCGATGGTCCGGGAGCCGGGTTGCGGTTGCCGCGCCCCTTAGCCCACGCCCGGTCTGCCTGTCACCTGCGGCGCGCGTGTGCTGAGTTCGTGACGCGGGGTCTGCCGTGACGCGAGGTCTGGGCGCCGCGCCGGGGTCAGGTCCCGGTGCTGCCGAAGCCGCCGGCACCGCGCGCGGTCTCGTCGAGGGTCCCGACCTCGTCCCAGACGAGCCGCGTGACCGGCGCCAGCACCGCCTGGGCGATGCGCAGGCCGCGCGTGATGGTGAAGGCCTCGGTGCCGGCGTTGAGCACGATAACACCGATCTCGCCGCGGTAGTCCTCGTCGATCGTGCCGGGGCTGTTGGCCAGCACAATGCCGTGGCGCAGCGCGAGCCCGGAGCGCGGGCGCACCTGCAGCTCGTAGCCGGCGGGCAACGCGATCGCGAGGCCCGTGGGGATCAGCGCCCGCGCGCCGGGCACGATCGTCACCGGCGCGGCGACGGCGGCGAGCAGGTCGAGGCCCGCGGCGCCGCCGGTCGCGTAGGCGGGCAGCGCCAGGTCGCGCCCGTGCGGCAGGCGGGTGACGGCGACCCGCACGCTCACGCGGAGCGCCCCGCGA
>DAHUXX010000262.1 GCA_027306955.1 Acetobacteraceae bacterium
GCGCGGGCGCGGCGCAGGCTGGCGGCGCCGTGCGCGGAGCCCGTCAACAGGCGCCAGCCGCGCGGCGCGTGCGGCGGCTTGCGACCGTCGCGCAGATGCAGCCCGGCGCCCACGGCACGCGCAAGGCGCCAGTCGCCGGCGACGGTCAGCGCCAGACCGCGTTCGCGGCAGACCCGGGCGAGGGCGTGCGCCAGCCCTGCGCGATCGGGCGCGGCGTCGTGGCGCAGGACGACCCCGCACAGGCCGCGCGGCGCCTTCCGTGCAAATTCCAGCGCATCGGGGCCGCGCGGATCGGTGAACAGCCAGAGGACCGGGTGGCGGAGGCGCTTGCGGCGCTTGACCGCCCTCGCCCAGGCGATGAGCTTGCCGTCCATGGAACCATCCACAACGACACCGACCATCGCGGAGCGGCTCGCTGCCGTCCAGGCCCGCATCGCCGCCGCCGCTGCCAGGGCCGGCCGCGACCCCGCCGCGGTGACGCTGGTCGCCGTTTCCAAGACCCACCCGGCCGAGGCGGTGCTGGCCGCGATCGCCGCAGGGCAGCGCCATTTCGGCGAGAACCGGGTGCAGGAGGCGGTGGCGAAATGGGCGGCGCTCGGGCCAGCGGCGGCGGGGACGGAGCTCGCGATCATCGGCGGCCTGCAGACCAACAAGGCGCGCGACGCGGTGCGGGTGGCGCAGGTGATCGAGAGCCTCGACCGGCCGCACCTCGCGGACGCCATCGAGAAGGCGGCGCAGCACGAGGGGCTCTGCCCGCGCCTCTATATACAGGTGAATGTCGGCGACGAGCCGCAGAAGGGCGGCGTCGCGACAACCGGTGCCGACGCCTTCATCGAGGCGTGCCGGAAGCGCTTCGGCCGGTTGCTGGAAGGGCTGATGTGCATCCCGCCGGCCGAGGGCGACCCGGCGCCACACTTCTCCTGGCTCGCCGGCTGCGCCGCGCGGCACGGGCTCGCGGGGCTCTCCATGGGGATGAGCGGCGACTTCGAGGTCGCCGTCGCGCATGGGGCGACGCGCGTCCGCGTGGGAACAGCCATCTTCGGGGCGCGGTAACGATATCTTGCAGTGCAGCATGAAGCGGGCGTAATCAGCCCCCACGTGAGCACGACCCTAGCCTCGGCCTCATCCCGCAAGGCGATCCCGGCGGCAGCCCTGCTCGGCGTGCTCGGGGTCGTGTATGGCGATATCGGCACCTCGCCGCTTTACGCGTTCCAGACCAGCCTCGAGCATTTCACCCAGACCGGCTTCCACCGCTGGGAAGTGCTCGGGATCCTGTCGCTGATCTTCTGGTCGCTGGTCCTCATCGTTACCGTTAAATATGTGCTGCTGGTGATGCGCGCGGACAACCGCGGCGAGGGCGGCATCCTGGCGCTGATGGCGCTGGCGCAACGCGTCGCGCGAGGCGAGCGGACGCGCGCGATGCTCGCGCTGCTCGGCATCGCCGGCGCCTGCCTGCTGTTCGGCGACGGCGTCATCACGCCCGCGATCTCCGTGCTCTCGGCGGTGGAGGGGCTCGAGGTGGTCGCCCCGAGCCTGAAGGCGGTCGTGCTGCCGATCTCGGTCGCCATCATCATCGGCCTGTTCCTCATCCAGTCCCGCGGCACCGGCACCGTCGGGCGGTTGTTCGGGCCCGTCATGGTGGTCTGGTTCCTGGTTATCGGCGCGCTCGGGCTTGCGCAGATCGTCACCCACCCGTTCGTGGCCATGGCGCTGTCGCCGAGCTATGGGATCGAGCTTTTGATCATCCACCGGGGGCTTGCCTTCCTTGCGCTCGGCTCCGTGGTGCTGGCGGTGACCGGGGCGGAGGCGCTTTATGCCGACATGGGGCATTTCGGCCGGGCGCCGATTCGCCGCGCCTGGCTGACCTTCGTGCTGCCGTCGCTGGTCCTGAACTATTTCGGCCAGGGCGCGCTGGTGCTGGACCACCCCAAGGCGGCGGTGAACCCGTTCTATCTGCTGGCCCCGGGCTGGCTGCAGCTGCCGATGGTGATCCTGGCGACGATGGCCACCGTGATCGCGAGCCAGGCCCTGATCTCGGGCGCCTTCTCCATGGCGCGGCAAAGCATGCAGCTCGGCCTGCTGCCGCGCATGGCGGTGCTGCACACCTCCGCCGAGGAGGAGGGCCAGATCTACGTGCCGCAGATCAACACCATGCTGATGGTGGGCGTGCTGGTGCTGGTGCTGTCGTTCAAGAGCTCGAACGCGCTGGCCTCGGCCTATGGCATCGCGGTGACCGGGACGTTCATCTGCACCGGCATGCTGGCGATCGTGGTGTTCCGGCGGCAGTTCCACTGGTCGCGGCCGGCGGCGATCGGCGCGTTCGGCGGGCTGTTCATCCTCGACCTTCTGTTCTTCATCGCCAACCTGCTGAAATTCTTCGAGGGCGGCTGGGTACCGCTGGCCATCGCCGTCGTGCTGATGGCGATGATCACCTCCTGGCGGCGCGGGCGCGAGCTGCTGCTGGCACGCTGGAAATCCGACAGCCTGCCGCTCGCCTCGTTCGTGGCACGGCTGCCGAGCTCGCGGACCATACGGGTGCCGGGAATGGCCGTCTTCCTCACCGGCAACCAGGACTACGTGCCGGCGGCGCTGCTGCACAACCTCAAGCACAACAAGGTGCTGCACGAGCGCGTGCTGTTCGTCACGGTGCTCAACGAGGACGTCCCCGAGGTGCCGGCGGAGGAGCGCAGCACCGTCACGGAGCTGGGCCCTGGCATCCACCGCGTCATCGTGCGCTACGGGTTCATGGAAAGCCCCAACCTGCCGCGCGACCTCGCGGCGCTCGGCGATTACGGGATCGAGTACGACCCGATGCAGGCCAGCTACTTCCTCAACCGCGAGACGCTGGTCGCGGCCGCCGCGCCGAAGATGCCGGCCTGGCGCCTGTGGCTGTTCCTGCTGATGGCGCGCAACGCAGTGCCGGCGACGGAGTTCTTCCGCATCCCCTCCGATCGGGTGATCGAAATGGGGGTGCGGGTCGCGATATAGGCGGGAGAGATGTCCACGACGATCGAGGAATTGCTGCCTCCCCCCTTCGGCCTGGCGCTGGCGACGCGTGGGGAAGCGGACGAGGCGACCATCGCCGCAGCGGACGCGCGGGCGCGACGCTGGCAATCGCCGGCGCCGTTCGCCATCGGCAGTGACGCGCATCGCGACGCAAGCTGGGCGATGTTCCGTGACACCTTCAACCCCTACAAACCCTCGATCATCGACTGGCCGAAGCTCGACCCCGAGGCTCGCGACCGGCTGGTCAGCCTGCCGATCTGGGACATCGCGGTGCAGACCGAGGGCAAGGCGCGGCTGCGCATGCTTTCCTACGCGCGCGCCTTGGCCGCCCACGCCTCGGCTTACGACGTCTGGAGCAAGGCGGTCGAGCTCAACGGCTGGGAGGAAGGGCGGCACAAGGTCGTGCTCTCCCACCTCGTCGCGGTCTACGGCATCGCACTCGAGAAGGAACCGCCCTATGTCGAGCCGCGCGACACCGAATGGGCCTATCTCGTCACCGGCTTCAGCGAGTGCATCGACAGCTTCTTCGCCTTCGGCCTGTTCGAGCTGGCGCGGCACAGCGCCTTCTTCCCGCCGGAGCTGGTCGAGACCTTCGAGCCGGTGATCCAGGAAGAGGCCCGCCACATCCTGCTGTTCGCCAACTGGCTGGCCTGGCACCGCCGCCACATCCCCTGGTGGAAGCGACCGTGGTTCGAGCTGCGCGTGCTCGGCGTATGGGCGTTTCTCGTCTGGGAGCGGATAGGAATCGCGCGCGGCATGGACGACGGCAAGGCGAAGTCGAACGCACAGGACAATAATTTCACGATCACCGGCAGCAGGGCGGTGAGCGATGCCGAGGTGAGCGCCGCGGAGCTGATGGCGATCTGCCTCGCCGAGAACGATCGCCGCTTCGCCGGCTACGACAAGCAGCTGCTGCGGCCGATGACCACGCCCGCTCTGGTGCGCATGGTGCTGCCGTTGCTGCGCTGGCTCAAGAAATAGGAACCGGCGGACCACGAAACCTTTCCCGCGCTGCGTGCGAAGATGGATCGGGCGGCCGCGCATGCTGCGGCAGCCACGCCCGTAACCGTGGAATCCGACGCGCCCATGCGCCTGCTGCCCCGACGCGCTCCGCTACCCGCCGCCGGTTCGCTGCGCCGGCCGGCGCGCGACACGCGCGTCGACATCATTCGCGGCTACCTGCAGCTCACGATCGTTGCGAGCCACGTCGCGGGCTTCGCCTCGCGCTGGCTGATCCACGGCGCCTGGGGGTATTCCGACAGCTCGGAGCAGTTCGTGCTGCTCTCGGGGCTGATGCTGGGCAGCGTCTTCACGCTCAAGCGCCACACCCGGGGCCTCGGCGCCGCGGTGCGCGACATGCTGGGGCGCGGCGCGCGGCTGTGGCGCAGCCGGCTGGTCACGCTGCTGGTCTTCGGTGCCGTGGTGATCGCATGGAACTTCACCGGCGAGCCGAGCCAGGTGCGGATCTACGGCTTCCCCTACCTGGTGCAGGCGCCGTTGCGCGCCGCGGCGCTGGCGGCGGCACTGCTGTTCAATCCAGCCTATGTCGACGCTCTCGACGTCTTCATCCTGTGCATGCTGACGCTGCCGCTGTTCCTGCTCGCGGTGGAGCGGGTCGGCGCGTGGGCGCTCGCGTTGCCCATCGGGCTGTGGGGCGCGGTGCAGATCTGGCACCTGCCGTCGCCAGACATGGCGCCGGGCGCCGCGACGGCGTTCAACGTGCTCGCCTGGCAGCTGCCGTTCATGCTCGGCGCCTATGCCGGGCGGCGCAAGCTGCTCACCGGCCGCGCCCTGCCGGAAGGGCGGTGGCTCACCTGGCTCGCCGGCATTGTCGTGGCCGCCGGGTTCGCGGCCCGGCTGGCGCAGCACCTGCACCTGCCGCTGGGCGCCGCTCTCCCGGTCACGACATTCACCGAGAAGCTCGACCTGTGGCCGGTGGGTCTGGTACACGCGCTGGCGCTGGCGATCCTGGTGTCGCGCATCGTGCCGCCCGAGGCAGCATGGATGCACGGCTGGCCGGCGGCGGCGCTGGCCTCGATCGGCCGGCACAGCCTGCAGGTCTACTGCACCGGGATTTTCTTCTCTTTCCTCATCCAGCAGTTGCTGGCAATGGCCGGTGCCGCTCATGCTTGGCTGGAGGCGCCGCTGACCGTGCTCGCCTTCGTCATCCTCGGCATCCATGCGCGCTGGCGGGATGGCTGGCGCCCGCGCGTGGCGCTCCCCGCCCTGTCGCCCAGGGTCGAGGGCAGGGCACCCTAGCCGCCGGCATCACGCGGTCGCGGCGGCCACCAGTTTCGAGAAGAACCCGTCCATCGCGGCCGCTCCCTTGGCGTCGACACGGATGCCGTGGCGCGAACTTCATCCCCACCTTGGCCGCGGCCGCCGCGTGATCGATCTCGGTAAAGACCATCCAGCCCGCCTTCGTCGCCGCGGTGTTGAAGCGGGCGATGGTCTCGGCGACCGTATGGCTGCTCTTCGTGGTGACGAGCCCCACGCCGGCCGCCTCGGCCTCGGTGGCACCGACGAGGCCGAGCGCGCCGAGCATGACGGCCGCGCCCAGCACGTGGCGACGCTGCGCCTTGTTTTCAGACATCCTGGAATGGTCCTTGGTTCGGGTTGAAAGGGCGCGCGTCGCACGCGACAGCCAACGAGCGGTTGGCCTCTATGCGTCGCGAACCAGGGAATGGTTACGCCAGGAGGGCGGTCAGGACGCGGCGCCCCAGGGCTGCTCGCTCTGGTCCCAGCCTTCGGGCATCGGGGCGATCGGACGGTCGGGCCAGGCGAGTTCGTGGCGCGAGCGCCACTCCGGCTTGACGTAGTTGACGATCAGCGAGCGGCGCACGCCCTCGAAACGCCGGCGCGCCACGCCGTGCCACGTGTCCGCCCCCGGAATGAAAATGAGGCCGCGGTTGAAGCCGCCGGGCGCGCTGCCGAGATGCCGGCCCGAGGCGTCGTAGAGGTCCGTGCCCCAGGATGCGGCCTCCTCCCGGTCGGTGAGGTAGATCAGCATCGTGAACAGCTTGGCGCCGATATCGGTGTGCGGCTCCAGCCAGAAACCGTCCGTGTCCTGGCAGTCCTCGATGCGCACGTGGCTGCCGATGAGCCCGGCACCGGTGCGTTCCGAAAGCGCGGCGGCCACGCCCTCGGACTGCATTGCCGCCGCGATCGCGCTGCAGACTGGATGCTCGGCGAGGACGCTGCCGGCATAGAAGCGGCGCGTGGCGTTGTGGGTCTCGCGCTTGCCAAGCGTGTCGCCGATGACCGGGGCCGCAAAAGGAAGCGCCAGCACCGCGCGCGCCACGTCCTCCGGCAAGACGTGCTGGAGCAGGAAATGGCGGAACGGGGCGCGCGGCTCCTCGGCGCGGTCGAGTGCGGCGAGCAGCGAGGCAGCGACCGCCGCGGCGCTCACGCGGCACGCGCATGCGGCAGGAGGAAGCGACGGATCTTCTTGAAGCGCGTGGAGACCAGGTGGCGCCGGGCCTCCGCGTCGCGCAACGCCGCGTCGCGGCAGTAGTTGACCATGATGTAGCGGCGCGGGCCGACAAAGGGCTTGTGGCCATGCCAGGAATTCGGCTGCACGCGGAAGCAGACGAGCGTGCCGAAATCCGGCGGCACCTCGGCCGTGTAGTCCTCGAGGTTGTCGCCGGAGTTGAGGATGCGCAGCCGCCCGCCGCCCGGCATCCAGTTTTCGTTGAGGTAAAGCAACATCGTCGCCACCTTGAACGTGGCGTCCGGGTGGATGCGCCCGTCATGCGCCTGGCAGCGGCTGCGGATCGTGGTCAGCGTGGGGTGCCCCGCGAGATCGATGCCCAGTTTCTCGGCGACCGCGTCGCGCATCGCGTCGCTTTCGAGCTCGGCGATGATCTGCGCCATGACCGGACCCGGCGGCGAGGACTCCGGAAGGAACAGCCCACCTACGTCAAGTCGCGGGAAGTCGCGCGCCACGTCGTTGCGCAGCACCGAAGGCAGGAAGCGCGGGACGACGAGATGCGGATAGGGCGCCGTGTTCAGCGACGTGTCGCGATAGGCCTGCAGGTCGATCAGCATGGTCCGCCCCGGATTGAAGCAGGCTAATCTGCCCGCGCTCCGGGGCAGAGCGCGTTGATCCACATCAAATCTTACAGCGTGTCGCTACAGCGTTCCGGACGGCAAGCACGACGCGACCCCATAGAGGCAGAAGCGCGCGCAGTGCGGGTGGTCCAGCACGATCGGGCGGGCTGCCTCGTCAAGCGTCGCGCCCATGACCCGATCCGGCAGCAGGGTGCAGGCGGCGAGAACGGGCTCCCCCTCCCTGGGCCGCACCGCCATGCGGGATGTGGCGCACATCGGCCGGATGCCGGAAGCGCGCAGTGCGCGGTAGGCGGGCTGCGGAATGGCCGGCGGCGTCTCGCCATGCAGTTCCGGGAACAGAACCAGTCGGGCCGGGTCCCACGCGTCAATGTCGAGGCCGCGCGCGGCGAAGAGGGATGCGAAACCGGCACGCCATGCCTTGGCATCCTCGCCAGCCGGCAGGCGGGCGGCGACACTCGGCGCGACACCTTCCAAGGCGAGCCAGGCGAGCCCGGCGAGCGCCGTCGCGAAACTGCCAGCGCCGCGCAGCGCCTCGTGGCCCGGTTCGGTGAAATGGTCGAGCGAGACGCGCAACGCGAGACGCGCACAGTGCTCGCGGCGCAGCCGGGCGAGCAGCGCCTCGTGCCGGCGCATCGGGCGCATCGCGTTGGTCAGCACCAGCGCCGAGAGGCCGCGCCCGAGCACGGCTTCCAGCATTGCCGGCAGCTCGCGGTTCACGAACGGCTCGCCGCCGGTGAAGCCGACCGTGGCGAGCGAGGGCGGCGCCGCGTCGAGCAGCGCCAACAGGTCGGCGGCGCGGTAGTAGGCCAGGCTGTCATTGCGCGGCGAGCTCTCGATGTAGCAGCCGACGCAGGCGAGGTTGCAGCGCGTGCCGGTGTTGACCCATAGCGTTTCCAGGGACTCGAACGCGACGCTGGCCACCGGCGCCGGCCCGGGCAGCGGCATCGCGATCGCGCCAGGCCAGCGGTGTTCGCGCGACGTGAGCGGCACAGCGATGGCGGATTTCTCCCCGGGCGGCAGCACGTCGTGGCTGGGCCAGATGCCGCCGACGACGGCCTGCGCGTAGTCGCCGAGCCCGGCGGCGCGCATCGCCGCGGCCGCGGCCGCATGGTCGTATGCGAGCGGCAGGTGGCGGATGACCAGCGCCCCGCCATCCGCCTCGATCACCGAGAACCAGGTGCGTGGCGTGCCGTCATCCGCCGGCAGGCCGATAGCGCCAGCGTTGTGCCAGAGACGGTCGCCGATCGCGCGCGTGAACGGCATGCCGCAATGCCCGGCGAGGACGCCGTCCGCGCCCGCGACCCGGTCCAGCTCCGCCTCCAGTTCCGCATCCGGCGTCGATGCGAAGACGAACCGGTTGATCCGGCTCGGCGCGCCGTGGACGACGTCGAGGCGTACGCGGCCGATGAGCAGGTCGATACGCTTCGGCAACGCGTTCATCCAGGCGCGCTCCCCGGGGCCGAGCGCGCGGTTCGCATGTGTGTACCAGCCGGCGGCAAGACGGTCGCAGGCGGAGCCCGGCGTGAAGCCGCAGCCGCAATTGCCGGCTGCCCCGGCGAGCTGCTCCTCGCAATTGCCGGCAACCACCGCAATGCCGGCCTCGCGGATCAGCGCCACGGTGGCGGCGGGGTCCGCGCCATAGGCCACGACATCGCCGGTACAGATCATGCGCGAGGGCGCGATGCCGAGGCGGCGCGCCTCGGCGAGCATTGCCGCTGTGGCCTGCAGATTGGAATACGGGCCGCCGAAGACCAGGACCGGGCCGGTCGCCACAAGTTCCGGAACGGCAACGAGCGATGCCGCACGATCCCGCTGGGGAAGTCCGAGGTCGTCTGGCACCCCGAGGTCAGACATGGGCGAGAGCCTCCAGCGCCACACCTCGCGCTTCCACGCCGCCTGTACGCCGCCAGACGACCATCGCGGCCGCGCCCAGCAGCCAGAACACGGCGAGAAGGCCCAGCGCCGCCGGCATCGAGCTCTGGCCGACCCAGCCAACGAGGAAAGGCGAGGCCGCGGCGCCGAGCCGCCCCACCGCCACCGAGCCGCCGATCCCCGTCGCGCGCAGCGGCGTGGGGAACAGTTCCGAGAAGGTCGGGTAGGCCGCGATCCAGCTCGCGGTCGCCAGCAGGTTGACCAGCGCGAAGCCGGGCAGCAGCGCGCCCGCGCCCCAGCCAGAGAGGACGGCGAGCAGCACCGTCCCGAGCGCCGTCGCGGCGTAGAATCCCACAACGGTCACGAAACGACCGGCCCGATCCAGCAACATCGACGCGGCGAGCCCGCCCGTCAGCGCGCCCAGGCTGCCCACGAGATAGAACACCGGCAGCTGCACCGGCTCCAGGTGCAGCGCTGGCAGTACCACCAGCGGCAGGAACGCGGACAATCCATAGTAGCCGCTGGCCTCGGCGAAATCGAGCGCCATGCCCAGCAGCAGCCGCGAGCGGCACTCCCGCCACAGCCTGGAGAGCGGCGCGCGCGGCGCCCGCTCCCAGCGGTCGCTCTCCGGCAGGTGGCGGCGGAACCAGGCGGTGGAGAGTGCGATCAGCCCGCCGGCCGCGAACACCAGGCGCCAGCCGAGTTCAGGCGGCACCGCGGAGAGCACCAACCACGCGAGCACCGAGGCGACCAGGCTGCCGACCGGCCAGAAAGTCAGCACCAGCGCGGCGGCGCGGCCACGGTTCGCGTCCGGTGCCAGTTCCGCGACGGCGGCGTTGATCGCGGAATATTCCGCCCCGACACCAATGCCCGCCAGCAGGCGCAGCAGCATCAGCGCGCCGAAGCCAGGTGCGACGGCCGCGGCCAGCGTCGCGACACCGTAAAGCAGCAGGCTGGAGAGGAAAACACGGCGCCGGCCGAACCGGTCGGCGAGCGCGCCGAAGCCCACCGCGCCCAGCATCAACCCCGCGAACCAGGCGGCGAGCAGGAACGACATCGCATTCGGACCGATGCCGAAACTTTTCCGCAGCGCGCCGAGCACGTTGCCGACCAGCGTCACCTCGAACGCGTCCATCGCCCAGCCGAGGCCAAAGAGGACGACCATGAGCGTGTGGGTCGGTGACCAGCCTCTTGTCGTCGTGGGCGCGGACATGCGGTCGTTCCTGTGCTGGCGGGATCGCGGGGTCGTGGCTGGCGGGCGTCACGATAGCGGCGTCGCGCGCGTATCAGAAGCGGGCGGCGGCGCAGGCCGGCGACGCCATGGCGGCGTGTCGCCCTGTGCCGCGCTCCGCCGGTGGTGGCCGCGGCCGCGCTGGGCGCCTGCGCGCTGCGTTTCTACCACACCGAGGACGCGGCGATCATGGTGCCGATCTGGCCGGTCGGCTCCGTCGCCATCCTCACCGCGGCAGGCAGCTGGATCGGGCGCCGCTTGTTGCCGGGCCTGCGTGTAACGTTCTCGGGGTTTGCCGCGTAACCTCCTTGCGAGCCCAACCCGGGCCGCGCGACAGAAGGAGGTTTCATGGATCGCAGGACCCTGGCGGCATCGATGGTTGCCGCCGCGATGAGCATCGGCGGCGTGGCGAACGCCACGCCGCCGATGATGACCAAGGCCCAGATGATGAAGGTGCAGCAGGCCAACCACGCGCGCGCCATGGCGCAGCATCTTGTTGCCTGCTACGGCATCGCGGCCGCGGGCAAGAACGACTGCGCTGCCGGCGCGCATTCGTGCGCCGGGCAGTCCACGATCAACCGCGACCCGAAATCCTTCGTGCTGCTGCCCGTCGGCGACTGCCAGAAGATCGCCGGCGGCTCGCTGACCGCGGGCTGATACCGTGACGGGGCAAGGCCCGATTCCCGCCGCCGCGGGGCTCGGACTGCGCTTCGCCCATCTCGGCGAGGTGATCGCGACCGAGGCCGCGATCCCCTTCGTCGAGGTGCACGGCGAAAATCACCTGAGCGGGCCCGCGGGTGTCGCGCTCGAGGTGATCCGTCAGGACCGCGCCGTGTCGCTGCACTGCGTCGGCCTTTCGCCAGGCAGCGCGCAGGGCATCGACGTGACGCATCTGGAACGGCTCGCGGAGCTCGCGCGGCGCGTGGAGCCGGCGCTCGTTTCCGAGCACCTGGCGTGGAACGCGGTGGATCATGCGCATCTCGCGGATCTGCTGCCGCTGCCGCTCAACCGCGAAAGCCTCGATGTCGTCTGCCGCAATGTCGAGCGCATGCAGGAAGCGTTTGGCCGGCGCGTGCTGATCGAGAATCCCTCGACCTATGTCCAGCTGCCGCAATCGGACATTCCCGAAGGCCCGTTCATGGCGGAACTGTGCCGGCGCACCGGCTGCGGCATGCTGTGCGACGTCGCCAACCTCGTCGTCTCCTGCCACAATCACGGCTGGGATCCGCGCGCGCACCTCGCGAGCTTCCCCGCGTGGGCAATCGGCGAGTACCACCTCGCCGGCCACGAGCGGGCGGAAGGCCTGCTGATCGACACGCACGACCGCGACATCAGTGCCGCGACCTGGTCGCTGTTCGACGAGGCGCTCGCCACCATCGGCCCGCGCCCGGCACTCGCCGAACGCGACCGCGCGATCCCGAGCCTCGACGAGATGCTGGCCGAAATGGCACTGGTTCAGGCACATCTCGACCGCGCGGGACAACGCCATGCTGCTTGAGTTCCAACGCGCCTTCGCGGCCTTCCTGATGCACGGCGCCCCGCCGCCGGCGGCGATCGACCGCGCGCCGGGCAACGCCGTGCGCTATGGGGTCTACCAGCGCAATTTTGCCGGCAACCTCGCGGGCGCGCTCAGCGGTGCCCATCCCGCGCTGCACCGCGCGCTCGGCGAGGCGATGTTCGGTGAGCTGGTGATCGGCTTCGCCGCCACCAACCCGCCGGAGGAAGCGGACCTGCATCGTTACGGCGGCGGATTCGCGCTGCACGTTTCGCGCGTGATGCCGGAGCCGGCCTGGCTGCCCGACCTCGCGCGCGTGGACTGGGCAGCCTCCTGTGCGCTGCACGCGCCGGACGCCCCGGCGGTGACCGCCGATATGCTCGACGCCGGGCTGCTCGCGAACGCCGGGACCCTGCGCGTGGTGCTGCGCCCGCATCCCTCGCTGCGGCTGCTCGCCCTCGGGCACCGCGTGCGCGCGCTGCGCGAGGCGCTGCTCGCCGGCGACGACGCGGCGGCGCTGGACGCCAGCCGGAAAATTTCGACCGACGGCGAAAACCTCGCGGTGCTGCGCGGCACAGAGGGGATCACGGTGCTCGATCTCCCGCCGGCCGCGTTCCGGCTCGCCACCCGTTTCGCCGGCGACATCCCCGTCACCGACGCGGTGGCGGGTGAGGTGGATGCCGAGGCGCTCGGCCTGTTCCTTCACCACGGGTTCTTCAGCGAAGCGGAGGTTACGTGAAACTGTGGGGCATGTTCCGGGGCGCCTGCGAGGCGATCCCGTACTGGCTGATCTCGGTTGCCGCCCGCGTCGGGCTCGCGCGCGTGTTCGGCGGCTCCGCCCAGGCGCATCTCGCCAACTGGCAGACCACGCTCTACCTGTTCGACAACACGTACCACGTGCCGCTGCTGCCGCCGCACTTCGCCGCCTACATGGCGGTGGCGCTCGAGGTCGGCTCCACGCCGTTGCTGCTGCTCGGCCTTGCTACCCGGCTCACGTCGCTGGCGCTCGCCGGCATGGCTCTGGTGATCGAGGTGTTCGTCTTTCCGCAGGCCTGGCCCACGCATATCCAGTGGGCGGTGATGATCCTGGTGCTGCTGCGCTGGGGTCCCGGCCCCATCTCGCTCGACGCGCTGATCGCCCGTTATTTCGGCTCCAAAACAGACCCCGCCGCCTGAGTCCCGCCCGCGCCCTACGCAGGGTGCCGGCCGCCGTGCGCGAGCCAGGCGGCGCAGTCCGGGCCCAACTCGCGCCGCGCCACCGCCTCGTAGTGGGCGATGTCCTCTTGCGTCAGCGTGTCGCGCCAGCGGCCGTTGGTGCCCTTGTGCAGGAACCGTTCCGCGCCGCCGTCGAAGATGGCGCCGCCCATCGGAACGGTGTGCTCGCCGTGCCTGCGCATCCACTCGATCGAGCAATGCTCGACGATGGCCGGCAGCGCCGCCTCGTCAAGCGGCGCGCCCAGGAAAGCGGCGAGCCGGTGGATCTCGCCCGGCAGATCCGCCTTGAGGTCGTTGAAGTGTACCAGGCGCAGGTTGGGCAAGTCACGGATCGCCCACCAGCTGCGCACGTTCTCCCAGAACGGCCAGAACGGGTAGCCGTCGCCGTCCAGCCACTCGAGGAAATACTGCCGGATCGATTCCCGCGGCCGGCCAATCGGCGGGCCGACGCGGCCAGGCGTGTCGTTGATGAGCTGGTACCATAGGTCGTTGGCGCCGGCGTGGTGGTTGTAGAGGCTCCAGAGCACGTCGCGGCCGTCGCGGCCGATATAGAGGTAGCGCGCGGCGGGCGAATAGACGAGCGCGTCCACCGGCAGATGTGTCTTGACGAAGCGGCGATGCGTCTGCGCCTCCAGTGCCGCGAGCTTCTCCTCGGCCGGCGGCAGGCGCAGATCGACCCAGGGCGACATCTCCGGCACGGCGACATCGGCGGCGCCGCCGAAGAGGATCTGGCTCACAATCTGCTGCGTCCAGGTCGTGCCCGACTTCCCGTAGGTGGCGATGACGATGTCGTCCTCGCGGAAGGCGAAGCGATTCCAGACCGTGGAATCCATGTGATGGTTATGGATTTCCCGCGTCTTCGTCGGCCATGCGATCTCGGCACACATGGGCAGTCCCCCTCCGCGACCGTCATCGTGTCGCCAGGGTGAGACCCTATCCGATCGGAGGCGGACTCAAAAGCAGGGGCGGCCGGGGATGGCTTGCGCGCCGTAACGCGCGTCCCATCGGTCCTGCGCCGCCTGCAGCACGCGCATCGCCGGCAGGACGGAGGCACCGGTGACGGCGGGCATGCGCCCGGCGCGGACCGCGGCGATGAAATCGTGCGTGACGCGGGCGCAGTTGGTCTGCTCGTCCTCGATCGCGACGGTGCCCGCCGCGGTTCGCAGCGTGCCGGCCAGGATGTCGAAGGCGTAGGTGTCGCGGTCGGTCACGATCAGCTTGTCGTAGTAGCGGTACTGCGCGTGGTAGGAGCCGTGGACGAGCAGCGTCTGGTCCGCCTCGGTCTCCACCAGCACCGTGCATTCCATCGGCGTGCCGGTCACCGGATGCAGCGCGCCGAGATGGCTCTGCACGGAGCGCACCGGCGTCGCGTCGAACAGGAACATGCCGAGATCGACGAAATGGCAGAAATGGTGCCAGAGGATGTTGTCCACCCAGCTGCGCCGGTAGCCGGTGGCGCCGATGTTGACCAGGCGCCTGATGAAGAAGCGGCCGGCGATGTGGCGGATGTGCTCCTCCCCGGCGGCGATGCGCAGGCGCAGCGCCTCGCGTTCCCGGCGGAAGCGCATCGGGTGGCACAGCCCCCAGGGAACGCCGGCGCGCTCGCCCGCGGCCACCACGCGCTCGGCGCCGGCCAGGCTCATTGCGATCGGGATTTCCAGCAGCACCGGCTTCTTCGCCTCCAGGCAGGCGATGGCCTGGGCCTCATGCATCTCGGAGGGCGTCGCAAGGATGACCGCATCCACCGCCGGGTCGGCGAGGGCTTCCTCGAACGAGGTGGTCCACTTCCGGTAGCCGTAGCGCGCGGCGAACTCTGCGGCGGCCCCGGCGCGGCGGCCCACCAGCAGGTAGGGCACGCCGCCCGCGGCGGCGAGCGCCTCGGTGTGCCACATTCCCATCATGCCATATCCAACCAGCGCGATGTTCATCCGTCGCGTCTCCTCATCGGCCGATGATCCGGTGGGTCGGCGGCCGAAACCTCGAACCTACCGTCCGGTCCACACGCTGGCATCGATCCGCCGCTGCCCGACCTCTATGAACGCCGGCGCGGAGCCAGGGCTCTCGCGCTCTTCGTCGAGGCGCATGGCATTGAGCGGGAGCAGTATCGCGACAGCCGTCATCAGGCCGCTCGGGATCCAGAGAACCAGGCCGCCCAGGATCTGATCGCTCGCGGGGCTGACCCAGTCGAGCCGGCCGCAGAAATCGTAGAACCCGTAAAGCGCGCGCGTCGTGAACGCGATGTAGGCACCGACCGGCATGACCGGCAGCATCACGACGAAGATCAGCACCATCCGCGTTAGGTAGGAGATGCCGGCCAGAGGGCGCGGCCGCGGATCGAGCACCAGGCACCAGAACAGCACGCCGTCGGTCGCCATGAGGATGTTCATGGCATCGAACACGCGCCAGTCGAGCATCATCCGGAAGACGACGGCCGGAACCACCTGTCCGACCAGCAGCAGGACGAACAACACGGCCGCCACGACCGGCTGCTGGACAAAGCGAACGCCCGCCTGGACCGGCGCCGCCCGAAGGGCGCGAAGCACGCCACCCGGCGCGCCCTCCCCGAGCGGAGCAAGAGGCCATGACAGCGCCACCAGGAACGGGCCGATATCGTGCAACACGAATTGCTGGATCTGGGTCGCCACGAAGAGATGCTCGGCAAGGTAGGTGAGCTTCGTCTGCAGGACGGCGTAGATCGAAGCCATGCCGGCGATGTAGCAGACCTGTCGCCACGGCGCGGGACGAGCCGGCGGCGCCATACGCAGCACGCCCCGGACGTACCAGAGTATGGGCAAAACACAGCCCAGGTACTCGACCCACGAAAATTCCCACGGCGCCCAGGTTGGCATGTCCGCGGGATAGA
>DAHUXX010000270.1 GCA_027306955.1 Acetobacteraceae bacterium
CGCGGCGCCAAGAGCGCCACCTCCTTCTACGACAACGCGCCGCTGCGCGACACGCTGCTGAAGCTCGTGGATTTCGACCTCATCAACAGCGGCGCCACGCGCTTTGCCGTCGGCGCCGTCAACGTCAGGACCGGCAACTTCATCTATTTCGACAACGCCGAGGACGAGATCCTGCCGGAGCACGTCATGGCCTCCGGCGCGCTGCCCCCGGCGCTGCCGATGGTGCGCATCGGCACGGACTGCTTCTGGGATGGCGGCATCGTCTACAACACGCCGCTCTCGGCTCTGCTCACCGATATCGGCAGCGACAATGTCATGGTCTTCCAGGTCGACCTGTTCAGCGCCCGCGGCGGCCTGCCGCGCGACATGGGCGACGTGCTGTCGCGGCAGAAGGACATCCAGTATTCCAGCCGTACCCGCATGGTCACCGACAGCTGGACGGAACTGCACAGGCAGAAAGTGCTGACCCGCCGCCTGCTCGCCATGATCCCGCAGGACCAGCTCGACGACGCCGACCTCGCGCTGAAGCGCGAGCTCGGCAACCTGCCCGAGATCACGATCCTGCACCTGATCTACCAGCGCCAGCCCTACGAGAGCGACGCCAAGGACTACGAGTTCTCCGCCACCTCCATGCGCGAGCACTGGGACGCCGGCTACCGCGACACCGCGCGCACCCTGCGACGGCGGGAATGGCTCGTCATGCCCGGCGAGGACGTGGGCATCAAGGTGCACGACGTCCACCACGCCGAGGAAGAGGCCTAGCCCCGCCGCAACAAGGGTCTTCCCGACAGCGTAACAAAGCGTCAGGCTCGCGCCATGCGCCTGCCTCCCGCACTGGCACCCCTGCGCCTGAAGCTGTTCCGCCTGCTGTGGACGGCGAACACCGTCGTCTCGCTCGGCGTCTGGCTGCAGAACACCGGCGCGGGCTGGCTGATGACAACCCTCTCGCCCACCCCGCTCACCGTCAGCCTGGTACAGGCGGCGACGATCCTGCCGGTGTTCCTGCTCGCCCTTCCCGCCGGCGCCATTGCCGACATCCTGGACAAGCGCGTCTTCATCCTCGCCACCCAGATCTGGATGGCCGCCGCCGCGTCCGCGCTCGCCGTCACCACCGTCCTCGGCCATATCGACGCGCCCCTCCTCCTCGCCTTCACCTTCGCGATCGGCGTTGGCGCGGCCGTGAACGGCCCGGCCTGGGGCTCCGTGCTCATCGAGGTGGTGCCCCGCCGCGACGTGGCGCAGGCGGTGGCACTGAACGGCGTCGGCTTCAACATCGCCCGCGCCGTGGGTCCGGCGCTGGCCGGCTTCCTCGTTCTCTGGGGCGGCCCCGGCCTCGCCTTCGGCCTCAACGCCGTGTCCTACCTCGCGGTGATTGCCGCTCTTCTGATCTGGAACCGCCGCAAGCGCGCGGAGACGCTGCCGCGCGAGCGCCTCGGCGGGGCCATCCGTGCCGGCGTGCGCTTCGCCCGCTATGCGCCGGCGATGCGCGCCTCGATGCTGCGTTGCGCCGCGTTCTTCTTCCCCGCCGCCGCGCCCTGGGCGCTGCTGCCGCTGGTGGTCAAGGCACAGCTCGGCCTCGGCGCCGGCACCTACGGCATCCTGCTCGGCCTCATGGGCGGCGGCGGCGTCGCCGCGGGCATGCTGCTGCCCCGCGCGCGCCACCACCTCTCGCGCGGCGACACCGTGTTCTACGCCAGCGTGCTCGCCGCCGCCGGCACCGCCGGGCTGGGCCTCGCCCGCACCTGGGCGCCGGCGGCGGTCGCGATGCTGATCTTCGGCATCGGCTGGACCGCCGCCTCCTCCATCGTGCAGAGCGTGGCCCAGCTCGCGGCGCCGCCCTGGGTGCGCGCGCGCGCACTTGCCATCTACCAGCTCGCCCTCAACGGCGCCCTCGTCGCCGGCACGTTCTTCTGGGGCTGGCTCGGCGACGTCATCGGCCTGCCGCAGTCCCTCCTCGCCTCCGCGGGCACCTGCGCGGTGCTCGCCATCCTCTCCCGCCGCACCGGCATCGACGCCGAGGAGGAGCGTCCCAGGGGCCTGGTCTCGGTGCCGGCGCCGGACGAGGTGGACCCGGAACTCGCCCCCGTCCTCAGCGCCTCGCGCGACCGCGTGCTGGAAACCCAGGCCTACCGCATCGCTCCCGCCGACCGCGCCGCCTTCCTCGACCTGATGGCGCAGGTCCGCCATGTCCGCGGCCGCCTCGGCGCGGTCGCCTGGCGCCTCTACGAAGACGTCTCCCACCCCGAGGCCTGGCTCGAGGTATGGCAGGCGGAAACCTGGTCTGATCATCTGCGCGAGGTCGCCCGCCTCTCCGAGGCCGACCGCGCCATCCTTGCCCGCGCCCTCGCGCTGAGCCAGCGCCAGCCGCCGCTGCGCCGCTACATCGCCGTCCAGCCCGGCGCGCCTCGGCCGCGCCACGCGCACGAGCCGAGGCCGCCGCAAGCCGGCGGCGACGCGGAACCCCGATGATAGCCCTCCATGCCGCGCTCCGGCACGCCAGCACCCGCCGTCGTTGACATCGATGCCCCCGCGCGCCATGCCCGCCGCTGCCCCGGGGACCGCACGGAGACCGGAATGCCGCAGGAAACGACCGCAACTTCGCCGCCCCAAACACCGGCGCCCCAAACACCGGCGCCTTGGAACGAGGTCGTCCGCGACGCGCTCGCCCGCAACGGCTTCCGCCTCGTCACCTACATCCCGGACAACGTCCTGCGTCCCCTGATCGACACCGTCGAGGCGGACCCGTTCTTCACCGTTTTCGCCACCACCCGCGAGGAAGAGGCCGTCGGCATCGTCTCCGGCGCCTGGATGGGCGGCATGCGCGGCGTCGTCCTGATGCAGACCAGCGGCTTCGCGACCCTGCCCAACGTGCTGGCCTCGCTCGCCGTGCCGTTCCAGATCCCGGTTGTCATGTTCGTCTCCGAGCGCGGCACGCTCGGCGAATTCAACATCGGCCAGGCGCTCGTCGCGCGCACCATGCGCCCGGTGCTCGACGCGCTGGCGATCGAGCATCACACCTGCACGCGCCTCGACGAGCTCGACTTCATCGTCGACCGCACGCTGCGCCAGGCGGTCGCGACCCAGGCTCCCGCCACACTCATCCTCTCGCCGCTGCTGACCGGCGGAAAGGTGTTCAAGGCATGAGCCCGCCCGCCACGCCCAACCGCCTCCCCAACACCAAGACCATGTACCGCGCCGACATCACGCGCCGCCTGGTGCGCCTCCTCGACCGCGAGGAGGCGGTCATCGGCGGCATCGGCAACACCAACTTCGACCTCTGGGCCGCGGGTCACCGCCAGCAGAATTTCTACATGCTCGGCAGCATGGGCCTCGCCTGCCCGATCGCGCTCGGCGTCGCCATCGCCCAGCCGCAGCGCCACGTCGTGGCACTGGAAGGCGACGGCTCGATCCTCATGCAGCTCGGCTCTCTCGCCACCATTGCCGCCCGCGCGCCCAGAAACCTGACCATCGTGGTGATGGACAACG
>DAHUXX010000273.1 GCA_027306955.1 Acetobacteraceae bacterium
CCGCGGCTTCCAGGCCGGGGACGCGATCACGCTGAACGGTCTCGCGGCCACCGGCTATGCGTTCTCGGGGGGACCGTTCCTGACGCTGACCGGCGGGGCGCCTGGCCCGGTGACGCTCGACCTGATGGGGCGGCTCTCGGCGGGAAGTTTCACCCTTGCCAGCCGTGGAACGGCGACGGTGCTGACGACGGACCGCACGATCCTCCCGGCCGCGGTCGCGACGCTCAGCGGAACCTATACCCGCCCGGTGCGGCTGGTCGCTCCGTATTATGCCGCGAGCGTCACGAATCTCGGCTTCGCCGGGCCAGGGATTTCGGCGGCGCAGAGCTGGACCCTGTTCAACGAGGGAACGATCGCGGGGAACAACACACTGGCGGCGGGGGGCGCCTACGGCATCGTCCTCGCCGAGGGCGGCGCCATCACCAACGCGGTGGGCGCCGTGATCGGCGGCCCGGCCAGCAAGGAGGGCATCCGCAATCTGGCCGGGGCGCTGGCGCTCGACAATGCCGGGACAATCTATGGTCGCTACGCCGCCGCGGTGAGAGGCGCCTCGACGATCGTCAACGCGGCGGGCGCCACGATCCTGGGCTTTGCGGGCGTCAACGAGGTGCAGACCCTGGTCAATTCCGGCACGATCCAGGGCACGGTCAGCGCCGGTGTCTCCGCCGATATCTACGGCGCGGTCGCCGCCACGCTCGAGGTCACGAATGCCCCGGGCGGCGCGATCCTCGGCGTGCCAGCGGGTGCCGACGTTGCCGGCGCGTATGCCACCCTCCTCAACCAGGGCAGGATTGCCGCCAGCGGCACCAGCGGCGCGGGTTTGGTCTTCAGTACCAACGGCACGCTCGGCGGCACGATCGACAACGCGCTCGGCGCCACCATCGCCGGCGCGAAATACGGCCTCCAGGCGCTCAGCGCCTTCACGCTGACCAACGCCGGCGCGATCACCGCGACGGGCACGGCCGGATTCGCGGTCGCGCAGTCCGGCGGATACACGGGGAGGCTGACCAATCTCGCGAGCGGCACCATCGCCGGCGAGACCGCGGCGGTGACGCTGCACGGTGCCGGCACGGTGACCAATGCGGGGACGATCTCTGCCTCCGCTGGGATCGGTCTGTACGTCCGCGGGGGTCTCTCGCTGTCGAACGCGGCCGGGGGCGTCATCGAGGGGGCCACGCTCGGCGTCGATGCCCCGGCCAAATACATGACCGCCACGATCAGGAACGCCGGCATGATCGCGGCAGCGAGCGCCGGCGGCACGGCCGTGGCCTTCGCCGCCGGGCACGACAACGAACTCGTCGCCTATGCCGGCGCGCAGTTCCGCGGCACGATCCTGGGCGGCAACACGATCGGCGGTTCTTACAGCAGCCGGCTCGTGCTGAAGCCCGGCACCGGCATCGGAACGATCGCCGGCTTCACGGATTTCTCCCGCATCATCATCGACCAGGGCGCGACCTGGGACGTGGTAGGCAGCACCGCGGCGCTGGCCGGCGTGATCCGCGGCTTCGAGCCCGGCGACACGATCGACGTCCAGGGGATCGCCGCCAACTCCGTCGCCGCGGGCAACGGTGTGGTGACGCTGCTCTCGGCCGGCCTGGTGACCGCGACGCTGGACATGCCGACACCGCTGCAGGCGAGCGCCTTCGGCGTCGCGTCGGACGGCGCGGGCGGCGTGTTGCTGACCGCGACCGGCCCGGTGACGTCGCGTTCGGTGCTGGCCGGCACCTACGCGACCGACGTCTATCTCGATCCCGCGCACTACACGCGAGCGCTGACCGTTACCGGAGCCGTGACGGTCGACTCGCGGTTCAACGCGATGCTCGAATACACCGGCTATCCCTGGACCGTTGTGAACCAGGGCCGGATCATCAACGCGGATACGGCGGCGGGCACCGGCCTCCATCTCGTTGACGGCGGCGCGGTCACGAACATGCAAGGCGGCACCATTGCCGGCGGTTACGACGGCATCGACATCAATGCCGTCGTAACCGTGGTCAACGCCGGATTGATCACGGCGGGTCCCCAGGGCGAGGGGGTCAGCCTCTACGCTTCCCCGCCGAGCGCGCCCAGCATGTTCACCAACCTCGCGAGCGGAACGATCATCGCGGGCTACGAGGGACTCGCGATGAAGGCCGAGGGTACGGTGTTCAACGCGGGCCGCATCACGGGCGCGCATGACGGCGTGGTGATCGAATACGGCGCGACATTGGTCAACGAGACCGGGGGCGTGATCGCGAGCGGCACGAGCGGCACGGGCGTCTCGTTCGGATCGAGCGGCGTCTTGATCGATAACGGAACGATCATGGGCGGCGCGCGCCTCGATGGTTCCGGCACCGATCGCGTGGTGCTGGCACCGACGGCCGTGCTCGCGGGTTCCGTGAGCGTCTACGGCAGCGGCGCCGGGCGCTATGGCCAGACGCTGGAGCTTGCGGCGGGACCGGGGGCCGGCATGCTGGCCGGGGTCGGCACCAGCATCCTCGCTTTCGGGACGGTGGTGTTCGATCCGGGTTCGCAATGGACGGTCGCGGGTAACGCCGCGGGCCTCGGCGCCGGTGAGATCATCGACACGGGCTCCGCCTATACCACCTTCGATGGCTTCACGGTCGGCGACACGATCGATGTCTCGGGTTTCAGCGCCACCCGATCCGCCTTCGCGAATGGCCTGCTGACCCTCGTGGGCACGTCGGGCGGCATCACGAGCAATCAACTGTTCTCGCTGCCCGGCGCGTTCGCGACCTCGGATTTCCGCATCACGGGCGACGGGAACGGCGGCACGGATATCTCCGTCGTCGCCTGTTTCGCCGCCGGCACGAAATTGCTGGGTGCCCGCGGCGAGATCGCGGTCGAGGCGCTGCGCGCGGGCGAGCGGCTGATGACGCCGTCCGGCCGGCTGCGCGTCGTGCGCTGGGTCGGCCGGCGGCTTCTCGCCCCGGCGCGGCATGCGCGCCCGTGGGACGTCAACCCCGTGCGCGTGCGCCGGCACGCGTTCGCGCCGGATGTGCCTCGGCGTGACCTCATTCTCTCCCCCGATCACGCGGTGTTCGTGGACGGGCGGCTGGTCCCCATCCGCTATCTCGTGAATGGCGCCACGATCGCGCAGGAGGCGGTGGCATCCGTCACCTATTTCCATGTCGAGCTCGACGCGCATGACGTGGTGCTGGCCGAGGGGCTTGCCTGCGAGAGCTATCTCGACACGGGCAACCGCGATGCGTTCGAGGGCGAGGGGCGTGTCGCGATGCTGCACCCGATGTTCGGCCGCGAGGCCTGGATGCGGGCGGGTTGCGCGGAGCTGGTGCTGGAGGGCAAGACCGTCATCTCCGCGCGCGCCTCCCTGCTGGCGCGCGCGGAGGCGTCGGGCTGGCGGCTCGCCGTGGCGACGCCGCGGATCGAGGTCGATGGAAGCCGTGTTGCGGTGAGCCGTCGCGGACGGCGGCATGTCGTTGCGTTGGCGGAAGGGGCGTGCCGCCTGCGGGTGTTGT
Source organism: Acetobacteraceae bacterium (assembly GCA_027306955.1). Classification (GTDB taxonomy): domain Bacteria; phylum Pseudomonadota; class Alphaproteobacteria; order Acetobacterales; family Acetobacteraceae; genus JAJXXT01. The sequence goes on from DAHUXX010000273.1 coordinate 3,480, forward strand.
CGGAGAGCGGCCGGCCTGGCGAGACGGCGGCCGAGGCCAGGGACATGCGCCGTCTTGGCGTCGCCCTCGCCCGGCTCGCGCTCGACGGCAGGCGCATGGCGCTGGATGATCCACGCCTCGGCGCCGGCTGGCACGCCGTGGAGCCCACCTGGCGATGGACCGATGGCGCCGCGGAGATCGATGTGCGCGGCGCGCATCGTTTCGCTTTCGATCTGTCGATGCGCCAACGCGGCTGGGTCGCGCCGGCGCGGGGTGGGGAGGCGCGAGGTGGGGAGGCGGGCGAGGATCACACGGCCCGCTTGCGGGCATCCGGCGGCCGCGCGGCGGAGTAGGCACGGGATTGACGTCAGGCGCTCGGGGCCGCTGCGCCGGCAGCCCCGAGCCGTCGAGGGTCAGACGCGGCGCACGCCGTACATCTGCGGGAAGCCCATGCGGATGTCCTTGAGGTACGTGCGATAGGCGGTCGGCTGCTGGTACATGCCCAGCGGCACGTAGGGCACGTCCTTCCAGAACACCTGCTGCATCTGCTCGCAGATCTTCTGCTGCGCCGCGAGATCCGGCGCGTTCAGCCACGCCGTCATCAGCTTCTGCATCGTCGGCATGGTGGGCCAGCCGAACCAGGCATTCTTGCCGTTGCCCTGCAGCGCGATGTTGGCGATCGGCATGATGTTGCCGATGCCGCCGAGGAAGGTGAAGAAGATGTTCCACCCGCCCTGCGAGGGCGGCTTCTGGGATTCGCGGCGCTGCACCACGGTGCCGAAATCGAGCGACTGCAGCTCGACGTTGAAGCCCATCTTCTTCAGCACGTCGATGCA
>DAHUXX010000274.1 GCA_027306955.1 Acetobacteraceae bacterium
GCGCGGCTGCTGCTCGCGGCACCGGAGGACGACACGACAAGCCTCGCGGCGATGGAGACGGGGCTGCGCGCCGGGGTGACGACAGTTGGCGAGATCGGTGCGACGGGCAGGCTGGGCGGGCGGCGGCTGGCGCTCGCGTGCCTCGACCAGGGTGCCACGGGGTTCCTTCTCCTGCGCCGGGTGTGGCCCAGGTGGAAGGATGAGGGGCAGAAGGGTGGGGTGGGCCGGGAGGATTTCTCCGCGGCCTTCACGCGCTGGCGCATCGCGCCCTCGCCAAGCAGGGGCCAGCATGGCGAGCCGGGGGAGCCGTGCTGGCACCTGCGCCTGCTCGCAGCACGCGGCGGCGCCGAGGGGGAGTGGCTGGTCGAGCCGGGAGGAGAAGATGACGCGGCGCCTGCTCTACGCCTGGCTGCCGGCCTGGCCGCTGACGCGGCTGGATCGCGGATCCGCGCCGCCGGATAGGCCGCGCGCGCCCCACTCGCGTGCAACCGTCGCGAGCGAGCGCGGGATGCGCCGCCTCGCCGCGATCTGGCCACCGGCGCCCGGCCTGCACGAGGGCCAGACCCTGGCCGAGGCGCGCGCGATCCTGCCGGACCTCGAGGTGCTGCCCGCGGACCCGGCGGCGGATGCCGGGGCACTGGAGGCCCTGGCACAGGCGGCGACGCGCTTCACCCCGATGGCCGCCGCCGACCCGCCGGACGGGCTGTGGCTCGACCTCACCGGCTGTGCCGCACTCTGGCCGGACGAGGCATCGATGCTGTGGGCAATCGCCGCCTGGCTCGCGATCCCGGCACGTCTCGCGCTCGCCGGCACCACGGGCGCTGCCTGGGCGCTGGCGCATGCGCCGGACGGGCCGGAACTGCGCCTCTGCCCGCCAGGGGGTGAGGCGAAGGCGCTGGCACGGCTCTCGCCCACCCTGCTGCGCGTGTCGCCACGCGCCGTGGCGGGGCTGCGCCGGGTGGGGCTTCGGGAGGTCGCGGCGCTGGCACGCATTCCCCGCGGCGAGCTGACCACGCGCTATGGGAAGGAGGTGGTGCGTCGGCTCGGCCAGGCGCTGGGAGGCGAGGAAGAGCCGATCGCCTGGCCGCCGCCGGCACCCGCATGGGAGGAACGGCTGGATTTCGCGGAGCCGGCAACGACGGCCTCGACCTTCGAACGCGCGCTCCTGCATCTCGCGGGGCGGCTTTGCCAACGTCTCGCCGCCGGCGGCCTCGGTGGGCTGCGGTTTTCCGCGTTGTTCCGGCGCACCGATGGCACCGCTGCGCGGATGGCGGTCGGTGCCGCGCGGCCGATGCGCGACGCTGCCCGCCTCGCGCGCCTGTTCGCGATGCAGCTCGACACGCTCGATCCTGGGCTCGGCATCGAAACGATGCGGCTATCGGCGGAGGCGGTGGAGAAGGTCGCGCCGTGCCAGGCGTTGCTCGGCCACGAGGCGCGCACCGCCGACCTCGCGGCGCTGGCGGATTCGCTCGCTGTGAGGCTGGGGCAGGCACGGCTCTGGCGCCCGGCACCGCGCCCGAGCCATGTGCCGGAGCGCAGCCTCGCGCGGACAGGGGTGATGCAGGCGCCCTCCTGGCTCGCCCCCGCGACGCCGCGCCCGCTGCGCCTGCTCGCACGGCCCGAGCCGATCATGGCAACAGCGCCGGTGCCGGACGCACCGCCGTTGCAGTTCCGCTGGCAGGGAACCCTGCACCGGGTCCGCGCCGCGAGCGGGCCCGAGCGCATCGCCGCGGAATGGTGGCGTGACGGCGCCAGGCCGGACCGGCTTCGCGATTATTATCGTGTCGAGACAGCTGACGGCGCGCGCTGCTGGCTGTTCCGCGCCGGGCTGCACGGCATGCCGCGGCCGCCGCGCTGGTTCCTGCACGGGTTCTTCGCGTGAGGGGCCGATGCCTGGCTATGCCGAGCTTGTTGTTGCGACCGCCTTCTCCTTCCTGCGCGGCGCCAGCCACGCGACAGAGCTGGTCGCGCGCGCGGCGGAACTTGGCATCGCGGCGCTGGGCATCGCCGATCGCAACACGGTCGCCGGCGTGGTGCGCGCCCATACCGCTTCGCGAGAGCTGGGGCCCGGCGCCCCGCGCATCCTGCCTGGGGCGCGGCTGGTTTTCGCCGACGCCACGCCCGACCTCGTGCTGCTGCCACGGGACCGCGCCGCCTGGGGAAGGCTGACCACCCTGCTTACGCACGGCAAGGCCCAAGGACGCAAGGGTGGATGCACGCTGTTCCTCTCCGACCTCGAGGCCGCGGCGGCGGGCCAGGCGGCGATCCTGATCCCGCCCACGGATGGGAATTTCGATCCAAGGCCGTTACAAAAACTGTTCGGCCACAACCTCTCGCTCGCCGCCATCCGCCACTGGCGCGACGACGACGCAAGCCGGCTGCGCCACCTCGCCGGCTTCGGCATCCCGCTGCTCGCGACCGGCGATATCCTGATGCACACGCCGGAGCGCCGGCCGCTCGCCGACGTGCTCGCCTGCATCCGCGAGAGCACGACGCTGGAACAGGCGGGGTCGCTGCTCGCGGCACACGCCGAACGGCACCTCAAGCCGCCCGCGGAGATGGCGCGCCTCTTTGCGGCCTGCCCCGAGGCGATCGCGCGCACAATGGCGGTCGCGGATTCCTGCCGCTTCTCGCTCGACCAGCTCACCTACGAATATCCCGACGAGCCGGTGCCGCCTGGTTGCACGCCGGACGGGCACCTCGCCGCGCTGGCCTGGGAAGGGGCGGCGCGGCGCTGGCCGCAAGGCGTGCCGGAGAACGTGCGCGCGACGATGCAGAAGGAACTCGCCGTCATCGCGGAGCTTGGCTACGCGCGGTATTTCCTCACCGTCCACGACATCGCCGTCTTCGCCCGCACTCGCGGCATTCTCTGCCAGGGGCGCGGCTCCGCGGCCAACTCCGCCGTTTGTTACGCACTCGGCATCACCGCCGTGGACCCGACGAAGATCGAGCTGCTGTTCGAGCGCTTCATGTCGGCGGAACGGCGCGAGCCTCCCGACATCGACATCGACTTCGAGCACGAGCGGCGCGAGGAGGTGATCCAGTAAATCTACCGCCGCTACGGCCACGACCGCGCGGCGATCGCAGCGACGGTGATCCATTTCCGCTCCCGGCGCGCGGTGCGTGAGGTGGGCAAGGTGATGGGCCTGTCGGAGGACACGACGGCGGCACTCTCGGCCGAAAGCTGGAACCCCGGCACCGGAGAATGGGGCGACGTGCCGTGGCCGGACGAGCGGCTGGAAGCGATCGGGCTCGACCCCGCGAGCCCGGCGCTCGCGCGCACCGTCGCCCTCGCGCGCGAGATCATGGGCTTGCCGCGCCATCTCTCCCAGCATGTCGGCGGCTTCGTGCTGACGCGCGGCATTCTTTCCGAAACCGTACCGATCGGGCCGGCCGCGATGGCGGGGCGGTTCTTCATCGAGTGGGACAAGGACGACATCGACGAGCTCGGCATCATGAAGGTGGATGTGCTGGCACTCGGCATGCTGAGCTGCATCCGCAAGGCCTTCGCGATGCTGCGCGCGCGGGGCACGAAGCTCGACGGTCTCGCCGCGATCCCGCAGGACGATCCGCTGGTCTATGCCATGCTCCGCCGCGGCGACAGCGTCGGCGTGTTCCAGGTGGAGAGCCGGGCGCAGATGAACATGCTGCCGCGCCTCGCGCCGCGCTGTTATTACGATCTCGTCATAGAAGTCGCGATCGTCCGGCCCGGCCCGATCCAGGGCGACATGGTCCACCCCTATCTGCGCCGCCGGCAGGGGCTGGAGACGCCCGACTATCCCGCCCCCGACCCCGCGCACGGGCCGCCCGACGAGCTTGCCCGCGTGCTCGGGCGCACGTTGGGCGTGCCGCTGTTCCAGGAACAGGCGATGCGCATCGCGATCGAGGCCGCGCGCTTCACGCCGGAGGAGGCAAACCGGCTGCGCCGCTCCATGGCGACGTTCCGCAACCTCGGCACCATCCGCGCCTTCCACGACAAGATGGTCGACGGGATGGCGGCGCGCGGTTACGAGCGCGATTTCGCCGAACGCTGCTTCCACCAGATCGAGGGTTTCGGTACCTACGGGTTTCCGGAAAGCCACGCGGCCAGCTTCGCGCTGCTCGTCTATGTCTCGGCCTGGATCAAATGCCACCACCCGGCGGTGTTCGCGGCGGCACTGCTCAACGCGCAGCCGATGGGCTTCTACGCGCCGGCCCAGATCGTGCGCGACGCGCGCGAGCATGGCGTGCCGGTGCTGGGGGTGGACGCGCAGGCGAGCGCCTGGGACTGTTCGGTGGACGACGCGGGCTGTCTGCGGCTTGGCTTCCGGCTGATCGACGGGTTCCGCGAGGAGTGGGCGGAGCGGCTGGTCGCGACCCGCGGCGCCGGCTTCGCGGACTTCGCCTCGCTTGCGCGCGCCGTGCCGCGGGCGGCGCTGATCGCACTCGGCGAGGCGGACGCGCTCGGCGGCCTGGGCGGCGCGCGGCGCGAAGCACTCTGGTCGGCCACAGGCTGGCGGGAAGCGGACCGGCCGCTGCTGCCGGAGGATGATACGTCCCCCTCGGCGTTGCGCCTGCCACCGCCGGCCAGGGCGGAAGCGGCGATCGAGGACTACCGCAGCACGGGCCTTTCGTTGCGCGGGCATCCGTTGGGTTTCCTGCGCGCGGGGTTGGCGGGCAATGTCGTGACCTGCGCGCAGGCGGGTATCGCCCCGGACGGCACGTTCCTCGCGGTGAGCGGCCTGGTGCTGATCCGTCAGCGCCCGGGCAGCGCCAACGGCGTCGTCTTCGCGACCATCGAGGACGAGAGCGGCATCGTGAACGTGGTGATCTGGCCGGATGTCTCGACACGCTGTCGCGCGGCCCTGCTGGGCGCGCGGCTGCTGCGCGCGGAGGGCAGTATCCAGCGCTGGCAGGGCGCGAACGGGGTGGCGGTGGTGCACCTGGTGGCGACCCGCCTCGAGGACGAGAGCGCGGCGCTGGCCCGGCTCGACGCCCCTACCGCCCGCGGCGACGAGCTGCCCCGTTCGCGCGATTTCCGCTGAAGCAGGGCTCTACGGAGTGACACCGCCTTGCGGTGGCACGCGAGCCGTCTATGACTGAATTCGTGGAAACCAACGCCCGACTCGACTGCGGCGCACGCACTCCGCCGCTGCTGTTCCTGCATATTCCGAAGACCGCGGGAACGTCGTTCATCCTGACCCTGCAGAACCTTTTCGGCGATCGCAGGGTTGCCCGGCTGGACTTCAACGAACCGAGCTTCGAGAGCGTCATCGAGCAATGCGCCGCCGGCGCCGAACCCGGCATCGCGTGCCTGACGGGCCATGTCCCGGCGCAATATTTCAGGGCGCACTGGAACCGGTTCCTCCCGTTTACGATCCTGCGGCATCCCGTGCGGCGCGTCTTTTCGCTCTACCGCTTCCTCAAGCGCACCCTGCGAAACCCGGAACAATTCGCCGAGCACGGCCTGTCACCCGGCTTCGACTTCATGGATTTCATTTCCTGCCGGCATCCGCGCGTCTACGTCCAGACCCATAACGGGATGGTGCGTTTCCTCTGCGGCAACCCCGCGGCGGGCGATCCGGACGCGGAGGGTTTCTGGTCCCGCGCGAAGGACCTGGAATTCCTCTCCTCCTCGCTTGAGCTTCTCAGCCGGATTCCGTTCGGGATCGTGGAAGACATGGACGAGACGTCCGCGGCCATAAAATATGCCTTCAACATTCCGTTCGATCTTGAAATAGCGCACGAGAACGAAACGACGCGCGGCGAGGAAGAAGACAGCGTCATCCACATTCAGAAAATCATCGAGCGGAACTCCCTCGATCTCGCCTTGTACGAACGCGCCGTCTCGATCTTCCGCGAGAGGGCCGGGAGCCGGTACAATGCCGGCACCCCCAACCCCTCTGTCATCTTCCGCCCCACGGTCGGGGTGGCTTCGCCTCTCGATCTCGTCGAGGGACGCCAGGGATTCCACGAATACGAGTCAGAAGGATTTGCCTGGCTGGGCCCGACCGGCCGCGGCGCCGTCTACTTCGTCGCCCCTGCTCCGCTGTACCGGGTCTCCATGAAGACCTATTCGATAACGGAGGATTATCCTGTCGACCGCCTCACGATAAAGATCGACGGAAGAGAAGTTCCATTCGAAGTGAAAAGACACGAGTCCAAATGGAATGAGATAGTGACGCGCAGCTTCGCTTCCTCCGGCAGAATCATAAAAATGGAAATCTCGTCGCCCTGTAACATTCCTGTCGAGCACATCAATCCATCGAGCCGGGATAAAAGGTGTCTTTCGGTCGCTGTTTCGGATATCTCTTTCTATTCCTGATCGCCGCGTCCTCGTCCGCCGATCGTCGCCGGCACCACGGTGCCGGCCGACGAGGGGCAGCCGCGAACGGAAATAGGTCCGAGACGGGCCTTTTCAGCCCTCCGGGCGGCGGCGTCCATCCTATTCTCGCCACATTCGTCCTCACACTTCGCCCGTCCTTATCCACCCCGCCTTCCCGCCGTTCCTTTGGCTCATCGCGCCTATTCCAGGAGACACCCCATGTTCACCCGCCCAGGGTCCGCTCGCGCGGCCTTCGCGCGCCGTATCTTGCCCCACCTCATGGCATCCTTTCTCGTCGCCACCCCGGCCCTCGCGGCAACGCCGGCCGCGCACCCCGCCACCCCGAAGCCGCTGCGCAAGCTCGCGCGCGCACGCGCCGTTCACCAGCGCCCGTCGCGCGCCACCGTCGCCCCCTATCTGGCGGACGGCCAGGCGCGGCTGCTCCACGCCGCCTTCTGGCGCCCCGAGGGCGCCTGGCGCCCGGCCCGTCTCGGCTGGGAGCAGTTCGGTCTCGCCTCCTGGTATGGCGGTCCCGGCTGGCAGGGGCGCCGCACCGCCGCTGGCACGCCGTTCAATGAGCACCAGCTCACCGCGGCGCACGCCACGCTGCCGCTCGGTTCACGCGTCCTCGTCACCGTCCCCGCGACCGGCCGCTCCGTCGTCGTCACCATCACCGACCGGCCGGGTACGCGAAGCCGGATCATCGACCTCTCGCGCGCGGCGGCCGCGAAACTCGGTATCCTCAACGCGGGTGTCGCCAGGGTCGAGCTGTCCCTCCTATAGTGTAGGGCATGATCCCAACCGTCGGCGCGACCGCGCTCCCCGCCGGCACCAGCGTGGCCCTCGCGTCAGGCGAGTGGCGGCCAATCGAGGACCTCGCCCCCGGTGCGATCCTTGACGGCAAGGCCGTGCTCACGGCGGTCGCGGAGCTGTCAGCGGACGCGGTGACCGATGCCGTGATCGTCGCCGCCGGGGCGATTGCCCCCGAGGCGCCGTCCATCCCCCTCGTCCTCTCGCCACTGCAATGGATCGCCTTTGGCGACCGGCTCGCCCCGGCCGGCGCGCTCGCCAACGGTACCACCATCCAGCGCCTGCCCGCTGCGCCGCCGCAATGGTACGCGCTCGCCGCCGACCGTGCCGCGACGCTGACGGCCGAAGGGGTAAGCCTGCCCTTGCCGGGCCCGCGGGGCTTCGCTGCCCACTTCCGCCCGCTCGCCGCCGGCCCGGAACTGGCCGCGCTCAGGGCCAGTCTGTGCCCGCCGCCGCCGCTACCCGTGCGCCTGATGCTGGGCGGGCAGGAGCTACCCGTCGTGCTCGCCGCCGATCGTCTCGAGGTCAGCCTTCCAGCCGCGGACGGGGCGCCGGTGACCGTGCTGCGCCTGGTCTCGCCGCCGGGACGGCCGCGCGGCACGCTGGATCTGCGTCGTTTCGGCGTGGCCGTTCGGGGAGTCGAGATCGATGGCAAGGCCCTTGCGCTCGACGATCCCGGCTTCGGCGATGGCTTCTACGCGATCGAGCGCCGCGACAACGCCGCCTGGCGCTGGACCAGCGGCGACGCCACCCTCGAGCTGCCGTCATCCGGGTCTCCCCGCGTGCTGGTGCTGCACCTGACGTCCTGGCACACCCATCTCGAGCCGGCATGACGTCTCGCGCGGAAACGCGGGCGCGCCCCGGCCGAGGCGGTATGCGGGGGATTCGAAAATTCGTAACCACCTTCATGACAGCGAGGACCAAAGGCACGCCCATGCACAGCGTTGTCGCTCACGTGCACGCCTGCACCGTGTTCTATTCCTTCCTGCGTGTCCGCATTGCGCTCGCCACCCACTCGCACTCCATCGCAAGTCCGTCCCTGCGCGCGGCCGATGGAACGAAGCCGGCGAGCCAGATGGGCAAGGTCGAGATCCCCCGCCTCGGCGCGCTCCCGGAGATCGAGGTTCAGGCCCTGATCGAGCGCGACAGGTTTCCTGAGGGCTACGCGCTGTCCTTCGAGCTCGACGACGTTGCCTATTCCGTCCCGATGAGCGAGCTCGTCGAGATCGAGCGGCAGATCCACAGCAAGAGCCTCGAGCCCACGTTCCGCCGCGCGATCGACAGCTGGCGCGCGTCGCATCCCGGCGAGACCCCGCGGATGCTCGATATCGGCGGGCGGGCACGCAGCGGCCGGCAGCGCAGCGACGACTATCCTGGCTGCGACGTCGCGGTGATGGACATCAGGGCCGACCCCGGGGTCGACATCGTCGGCGATATTCACGAGCTGAGCCGCCTCGCGCCGGCGGAATCATTCGATTTCGCGCTGTGCGTCGCGGTGTTCGAGCATCTCCTGATGCCCTGGAAAGCGGCGCTCGAGATTAACCACGTGCTGCGACCGGGTGCGAGGATGCTGATCTTCACGCACCAGACCATCGGCATGCACGACCGGCCGTGGGATTTCTGGCGCTATTCCGACGACGCGTGGCCCGCGCTGTTCAACGAGGCGACCGGTTACGCGATCGAAGAGACCCAGATGGCGGACTTCATGCACATCGTGCCGGCCCATTACTACGCGTCGCACCCTCACGCGGAGCTGGCCGGCGGGTTTCGTTCCTCGTCTGTGCTGGTCCGCAAGACCGGCGCGCCGCGTGTCGCATGGCCTGTTGCCGCTGGCCCGCTCGTGAAGGAAATGTATCCAGGCTAACGGCGGGGTCGCGGGCGGCTCCCCGGTGGCCAGGCGCGGCAGAGTGATCGGTTGCGCCGTGTCATTTTGCCGGCAAATAAAAAGGGGCCGTCCCTGTGGGGCGGCCCCTTTCGCGATCGGGAAGAACGCTTACGAGAAGTTGTAGCCTGTCGTCAGGTTCACATTGACGAAGGTGAGCGTCGTGCCGTCCTTCAGCGTCACCGTCGTGTTTCCTGCCGCGAACGTGTTCGATGTGATCCCCTCGCCATTCAGCTTGAAGATGTTGGTCCCCTTGCTGAAGCCGGAGATCGTATCCGCGGCGACGCCGTGGCCCGTGGTGTAAGTGAAGGTCTCGTTGGCCGCGCCCGCCAGCACCGAGGTGTTGTTGCCGAAGAGGTTGATGGTGTCGGCACCGCCCGCGCTGCCGTAGATCGAATCGGTCCCGCCCGGCACGGTCGAGCCGTTGAACGTCACGCCCTTGATGGTCGCCGCCCCACTCGTGTACAGCGCGTCGCCGCCGGAACCGGCCACGAGCACGTCGTTGGCGCCGAACGCGGCCAGCTGATCCTTGCCGCCGGTTCCGCCGAACAGCGTCGTTGCCCCGGAGACCGTGCTCGTTTGCAGCACGCTCGATCCCGCGGCCCCCGCCCGGAACACCCCCGACGGCCCGGAAAGGACCGTATCGCTGCCGGTGCCGGCAGCAAGGGTGACGCTCCCGGAGCCGCCCGGAAGGAAGACGACGTTCGCGGCCGCCGGATTGATCAGCGCCGGCGCACCATCCGCCCCGAAGTTCAACGTTCCCGCCGTCGCGTTGACGGTGACCGCGGTCGTCGTGCCGGAGACCGTCGCCGCGTTCGAAACCGCGACGAAGTTGCTGGTCCCCGTGGCGCCGCCCACGCTGACCACGTTCGAACCCGAGCCTGCGTAAACCACCACGTCGGCGCCGGCGACGGCCGTCACCGTGGAGCTGCCCGCCAGGGCCTCGACGCCGGTCAGGGAGCCGCTCGTGTAGGTCGTTCCGGTGCTGTCCACGTAGATGTTGGACGATCCGCCGAGGAACTCCGCGACCAGGTTCAGGCCGCCGGCCAGGAACACCTGGTTGTTGCTGGAGATGTTGCCATAGACCAGCCCGCCGGTGCCGGAGACCACCGTCGTTGCCTGCGCCGTCTGGTTCAGCGCCAGCACAGCCGCCGAGGCGCTGTCAACGATCCCCGTGAACCCGGAAGGAAGCAACCCGGCGCTGACGGCGGCGGAGCCGCTGAAGTTCAGCTGTCCCTCAATCAGCGGGGGCGAGACGCTGCCCGTGTAATCTTCCACCGTGTAGAATGGAACTCCGCCGACAGTCACCGCCGAGAGCTGCTGCATGTGCTCGCCGGCCGCCTGGGCCAGCGCCGCGATCTGCGACGACGTGAACGGAATTGTAACCGTCGTTCCGCCGGCACCGGGAAGCGTTACGTTTGTCGCCATTTCCACTCCAATACGTTCGCGTTAGCGGCAAGGCACGCAACGCGGCATCGCGCACTCATGTTTAACGGGTTCTTGGCCGTTGGCAACATTTAAATCAACGTTTACGCCGGCTTCCGAGATCACGATGTTGTGCGTGTCAACTTGGTGACAGAAGTTAACTGCGGATCCGTCCGCGTCACCGCCGTGGACTCCTTTATCTGCTTCGCTCGCGGCGCCGGGCCCCTTCATGTCGACGTTGCGTCTCAAACGTCGACCGGACGGCGTCTAATTGGCCCTCGACTCGAAGCGTGATCGTTTCCAATCTGCACGCGATGATTGCACCCGCCACCGACCCCGCACCGCTCGACGGCCTGCTCGAACGCGCCGAACGCGACGGCATCGGCGGCTGGGCGCGTGACCCCGCGGCTCCCGATTTTCCGGTCGAGCTCGACATCGTGCTGGACGGTGTGCGCGCCGCGCGAATCGAGGCGTCCCAGCATCGTGTCGATCTCGACGGCGCCGGCATCGGCCCGCACGCCTTTCTGCTCCGCTTCCCGCCCGGGTTGCGGGCCAGCGAGGTGGCGGTGCTGCGCGCCGGCACGGAGCAGCACCTGCCAGGTTCGCCCAGACGCCTCCCGCCGCCGCCCGAGGAACAGGACCCGGCCGCCGACCTCGCGGCGGCGGCGCTCGCCGCCTCCGAGGAGCCCGGCGAGGCCGCGTCGCTGGCCGCCGACCTCGCCGACCGGCTTGCCGCCAGCCTCGCCCGGCCCGACCTGCGCCAGGCACGGCTGCTCGCGCGCTGGGGGCACGGCCCCCCACGGGGCGCCCCCCCGCACGGCACCGCGCCCCGTTCCATCGCCATCGACCAGGGCGTGCCGGATCCGGCGCGGGATGCCGGCTCCAACGCCATTCTCTCCCACCTCGAGTCGCTGCGCCGGCTCGGCTACACGGTGGAGTTCGCGGCGGCGCACAGTCTGGCCCGCGCGCCCGCCCATGACGGCATCGAGGCGCGCGGCATCACCCCCTGGCATGCCCCCTGGATTGCCTCGATCGAAGAACTGCTCGCCGCCGCCGGCGAGAACGTGGACCTGGTCTACCTCCACCGCCTGCCGGTGATGCGCCGCTACGCCGCGCTGGCGCGCGACTGGTGCCCGAACGCCCGCCTCGTCTTCTGCATCGCCGACCTCCACCACCTGCGCGCCGCGCGCCAGCACGCCATCGAGGCCGCGGTGCCGTTCGAGGCCGCGCTGGCCGCGCCCCGGATCGCCGCCCTGCGCACCCAGGAACTCGCTGCCTGCGCGGCCGCCGATGCCGTCATCTCCCACTCGCAGGCGGAGGCGGCCATCATCGCCGCGCAGGCCCCGGGTGCCGTGGTCCACGTCATCCCCTGGCATGTCCCGGTCCGGCCGGCCACCACGCCCTGGGCGGAGCGGCGTGGCGTGGCCTTCGTCGGCTCCTACGGCCATCCGCCCAACCTCGACGCGGCCCTGGTGCTGCTCGACGTGGTGATGCCCCTGGTCTGGGCGAGGGCGCCGGAGCTGCGCCTCGTCCTGGCCGGGTCCGATCTGCCGGCGAGCCTCGCCGCGCGCGCCTCGCCGCGCGTGGACCTCATCGGCCAGGTCCCGGACCTCGCGAGCCTGTGGAATCAGGTGCGCCTCACGTGCGCGCCGTTGCGTTTCGGGGCCGGTCTGAAAGGCAAGATCCTGTCCTCGCTCGCCGCCGGCCTGCCCTGCGTCACCACTCCGGTCGGCGCGGAGGGCATCCCCGCCGCGGCGCTGCCCGGCAGTATCGCCGCCGATCCTGCGGGCCTCGCCGCCGCCATCCTGCGCCTGCACGAGGACGAGGCCGCGCATCGCGCCGCCTCCGATGCGGGGCTCGCCTATGCGCGCTCGGCCCTCTCCGAGGCCGCGATCGACGCCGCCATGCGCGACGTCTGCGGCCTGGCCTGACCCCGCTTGCCGCCAGGCACTGCGGGCCCTTTGTGCCGCCTGAGCGGCTGATTGTTCCAACATTACCTTCCCCAGAATCGAAACCAACGTTAAGGTGAGGTAACGAGAGTCCCGCGCCCACTTCGCGCCCACAGGGAGCATTCGATGACGACGCCGCCGACGACGACCATTTCCGGCTACATCACGGCCCCGATCAATCTCTCAACAGCGAATTACGCGGATCCGGTTACCAACCTCGGAACAATCTCGGTTTCATCCGGCTCCTTTGCTCTCGCCGCGGCGACCGGCTGGACGGTCGTCAACGACGCCACCATCGCAGGCCCGGCGGGCGGCTACGGCGTGTCGCTGGGCGCTGGCGGTGGCGTCATCAACGCCGCCAGTGCGACGATCAGGGGCGGCGGCGCCGTCAAGGTCGCTGGCGGCACGGGAGTCGTGCTCAACAGCGGCCTGCTCGCGGGCTCCGTCTATGGCGGTTCCTTCCTCGTCGCCGGCGGTTACGTCAGCAACGCCAGCACCGGCACCATCACCGGCGGCACGCATGCGGTTGGCTTCAAGACCGGCGTGGGGACGCTCATCAACAACGGAATGATCTCGGACACCGCCAAGGGCGACGTCGTCCTGCTCGTCGGCGGGGTGGTCACCAACGGCTCGACGGGCGTCATCCGCCAGGCGAGCGACGGGATCTACGTGGCCGGTGCGGCCGGCAGCGTGGTCAACAGCGGCTACATGTATGCCACCACCGGGCACTCGGTGGAACTCGACCGCGGCGGCAGCGTCACCAACCTTGCCGGCGGCACGCTCATCGGCCAGCACGCGCAGATCTACAGCGCGTCGCTGAACGGCAGCGGCGTTGCGGGTAACGGTCCCGTGACGCTCACCAACAGCGGGTTCATCGGCGCGAGGGCGACCACCTCCGCCGCCGTGGCCCTGGGAGCCACCATCAATGGCGGCGGCACGGTATCGAATCTTTCCACCGGTACGATCGCGGGCGGCGGCCGCGCGATCTATATTCTTGGCGGGTCCGGCAGTGTTTTCAACGCGGGCCTGCTGCAATCGAGCCGGTACGGCGTGGTTGGCCTGTTGGCCGGCGGCACGATCGAGAACGCCACCGGCGGCCGCATCCTGGGCCAAGCCCCCACGTCGGCGGGCATCTACGTCACCGGCGGCGGCGGCTTTGTCGTGAACAAGGGAACGATCGCGAACGCGACCCACAGCGGCATCGCCTTGTTCTCCGGTGGCATCGTCCAGGATTACGGCAACGCAACGATCAAAGGCGGTTCGTTGGGCGTCTATGTCAAGGGCGGCGCCGGCACCGTCGAGACCCGTGGCACCATCATCGGGGCCAACGGGACGGCTGTCGCCCTGCCCTCGGGCTTCGCCAACCGCGTTGGCTATGCCGGTGGCGCCGTCTTCCAGGGCGTTGTCAACGGGGGCAATACCATCGGCTCGCCCACCCAGAGCACGTTGCGGCTGGAATATTATTCGGCTCATCCCGTGGGCACGCTGACCAACCTCAACAGCACCTTCGTCAACTTCCAGCAGATCTCGGTCAAGGGTTCCTGGGTCTTCAACGCCAGCGACACGCTGCTGGCGGGCGTAACGCTGACCGATTCGAGCGCCGGCACGAACAACCCCGCCGGCACCATCGGCGGCTACGGCCTGATGCTCAACGCCAACGACGCGGTGGCGGTCGATCCCGGGGCGCTGGTCTCGCGCGGCGCTGCCGTTACCAAATACACGGCCGGCATCTTCGCCCTGGGCAACGCGAGCAACGTCTATATCGCTAATGCCGGCCTCGTTACGAACGCCACCAACAACACCGCCGCCGGCATCGCGCTCTTCGACGGCGGCACCATCGTCAACGGGCTGTTGAGCGGCGGAAGCTTCACGGCGACGGGAA